>SKLD01000203.1 GCA_007123395.1 Opitutales bacterium | reverse complement strand
CTGACGGCGCCCACGGAAGAATCGCTCTGAGCCGTTCTGCGGCGGGATCGACGGAGACGGGGCTCCGTCGCTACGTAGCGAATCGGCCGCGCAGATTCGAGGAATGCCCATTTGAACGCGGAGGCCCCGCGGAGTCGCCGGGCCAACCCTGTTCTGCGGCGGGATCGGCGGAGACGGGGCTCCGTCGCTACGTAGCGAATCTGCCGCGCAGATTCGAGGAATGCCCATTTTAACGCGGAGGCCCCGCGGAGTTGCCGGGCCAACCCTGTTCCGCGGCGGGATCGACGGAGACGGGGCTCCGTCGCTACGTAGCGAATCGGCCGCCCCCCTACCCGCTGATAAAGACGACCTTGAGGCCAATACGCCGACACAGTTCCGACTGCCTGCGGTCACCAGTCACAACAACCATCGCCCCCGACTGAAAAAAAGGTTGGGCACCGGCGGCATTTCGGGTCTCTTTTGGAATCGACCGGCGCGAGCGAAACATTCTGTCTCCGTCCCGCGCTTCCGGACTCAAACTTTTCCGATCCGTGGAAGACCTGCTTTTCCTGCGCAACCTTGGCCTCATGTTCATCGCGGCGGGGGTGGCTGCCTTTATCGGGCGGCTCGTCCATGTGCCGGGTATCGTCGCGTACATCATCGCGGGACTGATCCTAGGCCCCGCGCTTGGCATCGTCGACGTGGATTACGCGATGGAAACAATCGCCGAGTTCGGCATCGCCCTGCTGCTTTTCCTCGTCGGCCTCGAGCTGAGCTTCGACAAAATCAAGGACGTCGGCAAGGTGGCGCTGGCAGCGGGCATCGGGCAGGTCGTGTTCACGGCAGCGGGCGGCTACCTGCTCTGCTGGCTGCTCGGGTTCGGACCGATGGACAGCCTGTTCCTAGCGGTGGGCCTGACCTTCAGCAGCACGGTCGTCGTCGTGAAGCTGCTCGACCAACTGGGCGATCTCAACCGCCTCTACGGTCGCATCGCGGTGGGGATCTTCCTTGTGCAGGACCTTGTCGTTGTCCTCGTCCTCACCCTTCTCGCGGGCATCGCGCGCGGCGACCAGGCCGCCTCCGACCTCACCTTCGGCTCCGTCGCCCTCGGGATCTTCAAAGCGTTCGGCGGGATGACGCTGCTCCTGCTGGCCGTTATCGCCGCCTCCAAGTTTGTCCTCCCCCGCCCCTTCGGCTGGGCCGCGCGCTCGCCCGAGGTCATCTTCCTCTGGGCGCTGTGCTGGTGCTTCATCGTCGTTCTCGCGGCGGAAGAACTGGGACTTTCCCTGGAGATCGGAGCATTCCTCGCCGGAATCAGCCTTGCGCAGATGCCCTACAACGACGACCTGCGCCGCCGCGTCCACCCGCTCATGAACTTCTTTGTCGCGGTGTTTTTCATATCGCTCGGCATTCAAATGGAGTTTGAGGAAGCGGCCGCGGCATGGCCCGCGTCCATCGCACTCTCTCTCTTTGTCCTTATTGGCAACCCGCTGATCTTCATGATCATCATCACGGGCATGGGTTACGCCGAAAAGACCGCCTTCAAAACGAGCGTGACGGTCGCGCAAATCAGCGAGTTCTCCTTCATCTTCGCCGCCATGGGTGTGACGGCGGGACTCATCGGCTCCGAAATCCTCTCCATCACGGCGCTCGTCGGTGTCATCACTATCGTGGTCTCCGCCTACATGATTTTGCAGAGCGAGTGGCTTTACCGCGTCGTCCGTGCGACCGGTATTCTGCGCGTCTTCCGCGCCCGCGAGGATGACGGCACCAAGGATACCCTGAAACAGCGCTCCGACCATGTGATCGTCGTGGGGATGAGTCCCTTCGGCCGGGAGATCGTGCGGCGGATCCACGGCCTCGGACACGCCGTGCTCGCGATCGACACCGATCCGGTGAAGCTCCGCGGACTGCCCTGCGAGACGATGATCGGCAATATCGAGTATGCGTCGGTTGTCGAGGAAGCCGACCTGCCCCGCGCGCGCCTCGTCATCTCCGCGCTGCAGATCGAGGACACGAATCAGCTCCTCGCCTTCAGGTGCAAGGAATGCGGCGTCACCTGTGCGATCCACGCCTTTGACCCCTCCGTCGTGGACGACCTCCTCGAACTCGACGTCGGCTACCTCATGATGCCGAAAGTGGACGGCGTCATGGCCGAACGAGACATCCTCAAAAAGGAGGGTATTCTGTGATCACGATCACCCTCCTTCTCGCCGCCGCCGCGCTCGCCACCGGCCTCGCCCACTTCCTGCGCCTGCCGAGTATCCCGCTCTTTCTCCTCGCTGGCCTCGGCCTGCAGCTCGGGCTCGACCTCGCAAACCAGGAAGTCCCCGAGGCCTTTCTGCAAAACATCCTCGAACTCGGGCTCGCCGTGCTCGTCTTCGGGGCCGGGGTGGAGCTGAGCCCGCGGCGCATCCGCAAGCAATGGAAAGCGGTCTTTGTCGTCGGGTTCGGCGAGTTCATCCTCATCGCCGCCGTTAGTTTCGGTGTCTCCCTCCTGCTCGGGTTCGACCTCGTCGCCGCGCTCTTCATGGCCGCCGCCCTAGCCGCCAGTTCCACCATCGTCGTCGTGCGCCACCTCAAGCGCACGCAGCGCATGTTCGAGCCCTTCGGGCGGCTCGTGACCGGGGTGCTCCTTTTGCAGGACGCCCTCATCATCATGACGATCGTCGTCCTCGTGCGCCTTGCCGACGGCGTGACGGCCGTCGCGGCGGGCCTCGCGGGCACAGTCGCCCTTGCCGTTGTCGCGTATGTTTTCTATCGGTGGATTGTTCCGTATGTCTCGTTGCACCTCCACCTCGACGAGGAGGAAATGCTGCTCTTCGCGCTCCTCCTGCTCTTCCTCTTCGGCGGGCTCTCCGTCGCGCTGCAACTGCCCTTCATCGTCGGTGCCTTCCTTGCCGGCTTTACCCTCTCGGCCTTCCCCACGAACGGGCTTGTGCGTGGACTCCTCGCTTCCTTTTCCGACTTCTTTCTCTCTGTCTTTTTTATCGCGCTGGGCATGTTCATCACCTTGCCGGGGCCGGGTGTCCTCGCCCATGCCGCCGTCCTCTCGCTCGCTGTGATCGTCTTCACCGTCGTCGGTGTAGCCTTCCTCGCCGAACGCCTCGGCCTCAACGCGCGTTACGCCCTTTTCACCGGCCTACTCCTCACGCAAACAAGCGAATTTTCCCTCATTCTCGTCCTCCAGGGAGTCATCGCCGGACTCCTCGCACCCGAGGTCTTCTCGCTCATCGCCGTTCTCACGGTGACGACCATGACCCTCACGCCCTTCCTCGCGACCGACGGAGTGACTACATTCCTCATGCGCCTCCACCCCCGTGCGCGGCGGCGGCACGACCATGGATCGACACCGTCGGGCCACGTCCTCATTATCGGCCTCGACTACTTCGGCGAACACCTCATCGATCCCCTGCGCGCTGCCGGACACCGCGTGATCGTCCTCGACGACGACGCCGTGCGCGTGCGCCAACTCTGCGACCGCAGCATCGACTGCCGGCAAGTCGAGACCTACGAACCGAATCTCCTCGACAGCGCCGGTCTATCGCGGGCGAAGGCCATCCTCTGTGCTCCGAAACATGTGAAAGACATCGAGCCCGTGCTGCGCCACGCCCGGAGCATGGGCGGCCCCGAACCGCTCGTGCGGGTGGCGGACGAGGTGGACGGGAAGCGCGTCGAGGCCCTCGGAGGCCGCCCCGTCATCACCTCCGAAAGAGCCCTCGATCAGTTGATCGACTGGCTCAAACCCAATATCGGCGCACCTGGCGCGAACTGAGCGCGCGAATTCCGCAATCCACGGTGGCAATCGCGGCAGACATCCACCACAGTTCTACCATGAAGCGCGGGAAGAAAATCCTCATCGCCGTTGTCGCCATCATCCTTGCCCTCGCCTTCGTCTGGACACGGGTGCAGGCGGCGGAGCCGCAGCCCGTCCGGGTCCTTGCCTTTGGTGACAGTCTCACGGCAGGCTACGGACTTGATCCCGAAGAGGCCTACCCCGCCTTGCTCGAGGCCATGGCACGCGAAGAGGGTTTCGAGCTGAGCGTGCGCAACGCCGGGCTCAGCGGCGAAACCACGGCGGGCGGACTGCGCCGCATCGGCTGGGTCCTGCGTCAACCTGTCGATGTGCTCATCCTCGCCCTCGGTGCCAACGATGCCCTGCGCGGGCAGGACCCGGCGGCGGCGGAAAGCAACCTCCGCGAGATGATCGGCAAGGCGCGCGAAGCCCATCCGGACGTCACCATCCTCCTCACGGGCATGCTCGCGCCGCCCAACCTCGGGACGGACTACCGCGAGGCCTTTGACAGCATCTTTCCGCGTATCGCCAGGGAAGAGCGGGTCTATCTCGTGCCGTTTCTGCTCGAGGGCGTGGCGGGCGAGGCCTCCCTCAACCAAGCGGACGGCATCCATCCTACGCGCGAGGGACAGCGGATCATGGCGCGCACGGTATGGGCACACCTCCGCCGGGCATTGGAAGACAGCGGCGCGGGCGGAGCGTAGCCCACGGCAGACGGATAGACGTCCGTTCTCCATGGATCCGCCGTTTTGCGGCTGCCATACCCACGGGGACGGAAGATTACGGGAACAACGCTCTGGGCGGATGGTTGGCGCAGGGCCGGAGGGCAGATGGTGTGTAGGAGAGCTTCGGCCACCGGGCGATGTGCGCCGCCATGCGTCGCCGCATCGGGGCTATGAGGGCCGAATCGCCGGAGAGATCGGTCTGTTCAAGGGGATCGTCCTGCATATCGAAGAGTTGTTCCTCATTGGTGTCGGCAAACCAAAGGTATTTGTAACGATCCCCCACGGCAAAGTGACGTTGGCCGCACAACCCGTGCAGGTCTTCCCGTTCCACCGCGCCCGCTCCGGTGCAGACGGGCACCAGTGATTGACCGTCGACTTCGCCCGGCACCTCTACGCCGGCGAGCCCGGCAACCGTCGGCAGGACATCTTCCCACGAACACAAAGCGTCCGACTGCCCTTGCTTCATATCCACGTTGAAACCGGAAATAAAGAACGGCACATGGCTGGAGCCCTCGTAGGGAAGGCTCTTGCGGAAGAGATGATGGTCGCCCAGCAACTCCCCGTGGTCGGAACTGAAGATCACATACAGGGGTTCCTTCACCCGCGGATTACCGTATTCCATCCACCGCTCCAAAACATGGGCCACGCAGTCATCGATGTGATTGATCAGCGCATAATACCCCGCTTTCGCCCGCCGCATGATGTCCTCGTCGAAGGGGCCCGAGGGGCTGGCCGGATGAAGACCGGGCGGCGGCGTTCCCCGCGGTGCCCATGAGCCCAGAGTGGGCGCGGACAGGGCCTTGGCCTCGTAGCGGTCCAGATACGCCCGCGGCGGCACCAAGGGCGGGTGCGGATGTGTGAAGCTGAGTTGCAGGAAGAACGGGACCGTCGGGTCGCGGTCTTCGCAGAGAAACCGCACCGCCTCGCGTGCCAGCCAGTTGTTGTGGTGCAAGCGCTCCTCCATGGGCCATGGGTAGACCAACCGGCCGTTGCCGCTGATGCCGTGAAAATGGGGATGGTCGTTGACTCCCTGCTCCCGCAACCAGCGCACATAGTCGTTGCGGTGCTGCAAGGGTGAGGTCGGCCGCCAGTTCGGGGTCTCGCTGAGCACCATGTTGTCAAAACCATACCGCTTGCCCGCCGGATGCATGTGCAGTTTTCCGACCAATTGCGTCTGGTATCCGGCATCGCGCAGCAGGCCGGGCAAAGTAAACGGCGGGTCAAACTCCAGTCCATCCTCGTAATGACTCAACCCGTGGGTGCGGGGGTGCAATCCGCTGAGCAGGCTGCGCCGCGCCGGGATGCACACGGGGCAGGTGATGTAGCACCGGCGGAAGTTCATCCCGCGCGCCGCAAGCGCATCCAAATTCGGGGTCTCCACCTCGCGGTTGCCGTTGTAGCCGAGGGCATCAAAACGTTGCTGGTCCGTGGTTATCAGCAAAATATTGGAACGGGCCGTGGAACTCATGCCTGAAAAGACAGACTGCCGACAGGGCGATTACAACAGAATTTCAGGAAGGCCGGGCAAACGGAGCCGCGCGCTGACCCAAAAACGGGGGTCGCGCCACGCGATGCCAACGGCGCACCGCGCCCGACCCCGCCGTCAACGCTTCCGCCGACGCGCTTCGCTTTACTCCGCGACAATGATGGAAAGGCGGTAGAAGCCATGCGTAGGGGCTTCGCTCGTGAGCGTTACGATCACAATCCCTCCCTCGCGGTCAACTGCCGAGACGGGTGCGCCGGACGTGGCCGAAAAGGTGGTGTGGCCCACGGCTTCGGCCAGCGAGGACCACGTTTCCAAATCTTCGGAAGTCTCAAGGACGTAGTGCAACTCCGCTCGGTTCAGCCCCTCGGGGACGCGCAGCTCAATAACACGCCCTCCATCGCCCTCCACTACATCCACCACCGCGCGGTTGGCTCCGCCGACAGGGATCGTGGGGTCCAGATCAAGGGCAAACTTGAGCAGATTGGGCAGGCCGTCGCCGGTGGGGTTGGCGAGGTCGGCCGCGTCGCCCTCGTCGGCGGGATCGCCGAAGTGGGTGAGGCGCCATGCCGCGCGGGTGCCGGGAGCGGGTGGGTCCGCCGGTTGGGGCGTCTCCATGAGGCGCGCTGCGTTGAGGGAGACGCGGGCAAGGGAGTCCGAAGCGGTGGAGAGCAACACGTCGATACGGCCCTCCGCGTCAGGTGCGATTTCGTGCCAGATCATCCAGCCTTCCATGGAATACGGGGGATTGCCGCCGTCGTCGGGGCCGCGGGAGGTCCAATGGACTTCCGTGCCGAGGCTGGCTTCGGTGTGGGCGTTGAAGCCCTCGACGGGACCGTCCGCGCCGACCACCTGAAAAATGCCGGGTTCCGCTCCGGCCGAGCCGCCAGCCGCAAATCCGGAAGCGATTTCCAGGGTGTAGGTGCGGTTGGGGTTGAGGTTGCGGAAGCGTAGGGTGGCGGAGTGGCCGCTGCTGACCCAGAGGCGGTCGTTGAGCGCATCGGCGTCGGCCCAATCGGGGGCGACGGTGCGGCTGCCCCATGCGGTGTTGTTTCCGGAGGTTTGGATACCGCTGCCCGCGGTGGTGATCATGTCGATGGCTGCGGGGGTGACGAAGCCATCGGCGAAGTTGACCAGGCCGCTGTGGCTGGCGGCGGCATCGAGCGAGTTCCAGTTGCCGACCGGGGCGGTGTGGTTGGTGCCGAAATCGATGAAGAGGGCGAGGTCCGGTAAGATGATGACTTCGATCTCCACCGGCATTGTCGTCGTGGTGCCTTCGTCATTCGTCACGTCGAGCGTGTAGGTGCCTTGGTCGGACGTCTGCAAATCTTCAATGGTGAGCGCGGGGCTTTGCGCACCGAAGATGCGGGCGTTGTCGGAGAGCATCTCCCCGTCCTTGAACCATTGATACGCGGTGATGAGGGGAAAGCCGCTGGCCGCCGCTTCGAGCGTGACGGTGCCGCCCTCGAAGGCGCTGGCGGACACCGGTTGTTGCTCGATGATGGGCGGCAAGGGAATGAGGTCATCGGTCCGTTCCAAATGGAACGTTACGGGAAAGTGCGTGACCACGCGGGTCGAACCGCCATTGTAGGTAGCCTCGGCGGTGAGGGTGTAGTCGCCGGGCAACGGCGGCTCCCAAGTGAGGGTGTGCGGTGCCGTTGCCGAACCCGTGCCGATGAACTCACCGTTCGCAAAATAGGCCACTTCGGTGATGTCGTCGAGATCGCGCGTGTGGGCTTGGAGGTCGAAAACCATGCCGTGGAGAAACGGACCCTCCCCGAGGTTGGTGACCTCGACAAAGGGCACGCCGGAAAACTCGATCTCCTCGCCCGCCGTGTTCATGAGCCCATCCACCGCCCGGCGGCGCTCCCAGAGGGTGTCCCATGTTTCACCGTCGACCGAGCCCCGAAGATCGAAGTCGGACCATCGGTGGTTGCCGCCGGCCATGCGCATGTTCACGCCGGTGGGCACAAAGCGCTGGTTTTCGCCCACGTCCATATCCCACGTGCCCGGTGTGTGGTAATTGTGGCCCGTCCACCGGGTGGAAGCATCCTGATCAAACATGCGCCATGTGTCTTGCGGATTCCAACTGGCATTCAAGCTGATGCCGAGGGAGTTGTTGCCCGTCATGGGCTCCTCGGGAAACACACGGGATCCCGCCCGCAAGCCGAAGAGGTGCGTCTCCGGGGTGCGATAGGTCTGGTGGGTGGTTAAGCCGACGAAGCGAAAATACCGATACCCTGGGAACTGTTCCGTGACCGTGACGGTCTGGGTCAGGCTGTGGGTTTGCCCGCCGGAGGAGGTGACGGTGAGCTGCACATCGTGCGTGCCCGCGGTGGCAAAGGCGTGGGAGACGGTTTCGCCTGTGGCGGTGTGGCCGTCGCCGAAGTTCCAGGCGTAGGTGCTGATGGTCGCTTGGTATTCCGGGGTGGTGGCGGAGGCATCAAAGTGTATGGGGCGCCCGGTTGCTTCGTGGTTACGGGAAAAGGTGAAGGAAGCCTCGGGCATGACGGCGCGGGCGTGGATTTCCTGCGTGGCGGCGCGGCGGTTGCCCTCATCGTCTTCCACGATGACGCGGAGCCAGTAGGTGCCGGGCTCGTCGAGGGTGTGGGTCACGCCGGCGTCTGTGCAGATGATCTCGGCACCTTGGAAACCCGTGTCGAGGGTCCAGCCATGCAGGTAGCGCTCGCTGTAATCGGCGATGGCTTCCTGCGATTGGAAGATCTGCCACGTGCGACCGGTGATCGCGCCATCGTTATTGGCTGTGGAACCGGAAGCGTTGGCGGTGAAGGTGAGGGGCACATCGGCGGCGGTCACATCGATGTCGAGAACGGCATCCGGTCGCACCCGCAGGTCGGCCTTGGTCTGGGCAAACATCCACTCGACGGCTTCATGTATATTCCAGCCGAGG
>SKLD01000553.1 GCA_007123395.1 Opitutales bacterium | reverse complement strand
CGAGGCCTCGGCCGCGCCTTGCTTCTTGCGTGGGATGCCATGGGGCACACGGTCTTCGGCTGCGGACGAAATCCTGAAAAAGTGGACGAACTACGAGCCGAAGTTGATTGCCGTCATCACATATCCGCTGTTGACATCGCGGAAGAGGTGCAGGTCAGAGAGTGGTCAGAGACCGTCATCGATACCGCCGGAAGTCCCGATTTTCTCGTCAACAACGCCGCCGTCGTCCACCGGCCCACGCCCTTCTGGGAAACACCGCAGAACGAAATCGACAATCTCTTCCGCATCAACGTGCTCGGAACAAGCCGCGTCCTCAAAGCCTTTCTGCCCGCCATGATCCTGAGGGGAACAGGAATGATCGTGAACCTCAGCTCGGGCGCGGGACGCTCGGGCATCGGCGGCATCGCGGCCTACGCCTCGACCAAGTGGGCGATCGAGGGGCTTTCAAAGTCCGTCGCCGAGGAACTGCCCAAGGGAATCGGTATCGTCCCGCTCAGCCCCGGTATGGTCGACACCGATATGCTGCGCTTCTGCTACGGGACCACGGCCGGCAACTACCGCAATCCGCGGCAGTGGGCGCAGGCAGCGGCGGCCTACATCCTTTCACTCACCCCGGAGCAAACCGGCCGCTCCCTCTCCACTCCCTGACGCCACGGCCGTGCATGCCAGAGAATAGCCGCATTACCGGCAATAAATTTAAATCTGAGCTGTCTAACAAATTGTCAACATAAATGATTCAGATATAATTATTTGCGGCCTCAGTGTGAAGCGTGTATGCGGGGCGGCTTTGGCAGAGCGTGCGACTACCCGGCATGACCGGGGCAGCCTCTTCTGACATTCCTCCGTTGGCACGGGAAAACTTCGTGGACGGAAAGCGGGGCGCGCTCCACTGTGCGAACGATGAGCTTGGAAGACAGCGCGGCGTGGCCGCTGGAACCGCCGCCGGGGGACGCGGCGGACGATGCCGACGCCATCCTCGACCGCTTTCTTGATTACGTGAAGGCGAAGGGGCTGGAGCTGTATCCGGCGCAGGAGCAAGCCATCCTTGAACTGCTCGACGGCAAGCACGTCATTCTCAAAACGCCCACCGGCTCAGGCAAGTCGCTCGTCGCCGCCGCACTGCACTACGACGGCCTCTGTCGGGGGCTGCGCACTGTCTACACCTCGCCCATCAAGGCGCTGGTGAACGAAAAGTTCCTCGCCCTTTGCCGGGACTTCGGCCCCGACAACGTCGGCATGTCGACGGGCGACGCCTCCGTCAACCAGGACGCCCCTGTCCTCTGCTGCACAGCCGAAGTCCTCGCCAACATCGCCCTGCGCGACGGGGAGAACGCCGCCATCGACGCTGTTGTCATGGACGAGTTCCACTACTACTCCGACCGCGACCGCGGTGTGGCGTGGCAAGTCCCGCTCCTCACCCTGCCCCGCACGCGCTTTCTCCTGATGTCCGCGACGCTGGGGGAGACGCGTTTCTTCGAGCGCACGCTGGAGCGACTCACCGGCGTGGAAGCCGTCACCGTGGCCTCCCACGACCGCCCCGTGCCCCTCGCCCTGAGCTACGCCGAGAAGAGCCTCGAAGAGCTGCTCCCCGCGCTGCACGAGGAGGGCAAACTCCCCGCCTATCTCGTGCATTTCACGCAACGCGGAGCGACGGAGACGGCGCAGCGCCTCACGAGCCTGAATTTCTGTTCGAAGAGCGAAAAGGAAGCCATCGCCGCGGCCCTCGCCGAGATCCGTTTCAACAGCCCCTTCGGCAAAGAGTTCCGCAAATTCCTGCGCCACGGCATCGGGGTACACCACGCCGGTCTCCTGCCCAAATACCGCATCCTCGTCGAAAAGCTCGCGCAGCAAAACAAACTCAAAGTGATCTGCGGCACCGACACCCTCGGCGTCGGCGTCAACGTCCCCATCCGCACGGTCGTCTTCACCAGTCTCTGCAAATACGACGGTGAGAAAACGCGCATCCTCGCCGTGCGCGATTTCCACCAGATCGCGGGCCGCGCCGGGCGGAAGGGCTTCGACGACGAGGGCTTCGTCGTCGCGCAGGCCCCGGAGCACGTCATCGAAAACCTCAAAATGGAGCGCAAGGCCGCCGACAATCCAAAGAAGGCCAAGAAGCTCGTGCGCCGCAAACCGCCGGAGCGCGGCTACACCCACTGGGACCAGTCGACCTTCGAGCGGCTCGCCGCCTCCCCGCCCGAGCCTCTCGTCAGTTCCTTCAAAGTCAGCCACGGGATGCTCCTCAACGTCCTCGCCCGGGAGGGCGACGGCTGCGCCGCCATGCGGCAAATCATCCGCGACTGCCACGAGCCCCCGGCAGCGCGCAAAAAGCTCTTCCGCCGCGGCTGGAGCCTCTTCCGCTCCCTCGTCGACAAGGACATCGTCGAAATCCTCCCCGCCCGCGCGGACACCGGTGCCAAGGTCCGCGTCCACGCCGACCTGCAGGAAGACTTCTCCCTCAACCACGCCCTCTCCCTCTACCTCGTCGACACCGTCGACCGGCTCGACCGCGACGATCCCGCCTACGCCGAACTCGTCCTCGCCCTCGTCGAAGCCGTCCTCGAAAACCCCGAAGCCATTCTCCGACGCCAGATCGACCGGCTCAAAGACGAACTGGTGCGCCAAATGAAAGCGGAGGGCATCCCCTACGAAGAGCGCATGGAGCGCCTCGAAAACGTCGAGCACCCGAAACCCTTCCGCGACTTCATCTACGACAGCTTCAACGCCTTTGCCGACGCCCACCCGTGGGTCGGGCAGGACAACATCCGCCCCAAGTCCATCGCCGGGGAGATGTTCGAGCGCTACATGGGCTTCGCCGAATACGTACGCGAATACGGCCTCCAACGCGCCGAGGGTCTCCTCCTGCGCCACCTTTCCAACACCTACAAGACCCTCACCCAGACCGTCCCCGATAGCCACTGGAACGACGACATCGAAGACCGCATCGTCTACCTCGAACAACTCGTGCGGGGCACCGACGCCTCCATCCTCGACGAGTGGGAAGCCCTCCGCAACCCCGCCCACGTTCCCGTCGACGCCAAGGACGACGCCGACACCCCGCCGGCGCGGCCCGTGCGCCCGCTCGACCCCGCACGCGACCGCCCCGCCTTCGAGCGCCTTGTGCGCGACGCGGTCTTCCGCTTTCTCCGGCCCCTCGCGGCGCGCGACTACCGGTCCGCCTCCACCGTCCTCGCCGAACTCGCCGGCCGCCCGCCCGAAGACGCCGCCCCGCCCCCCGTCGTCGCCGTCGACGACGAATCCGCCCTCAACGAAGGGCGCGGCCTCTTCCCATGGCACAGCGAGGCCCTCGCCGCCGCGTGGGAACCGTGGTTTGAGAGACACGAAGCCCTCCGCCTCGATCCGGCGGCCCGCGCCCGCGACAAAACCCACATCGCCGAAGACCCCCTCGACGGCACATGGACCGTCGCCCAGACCCTCGTCGACCCGGAGGAAGCCAACGACACCGAGATCGAGTTCACCGCCGACACCCCCGCCATCCAGGCCACGGGGCAAGCCCGCCTTCACTTCCGCGGCATCCGCCCATGGGGTGAATAGTGCCCGGATAAGGCAAGCAGCGTGGCATCTTTCGCGATCCCGCCGACCCCGCGCCGAAATCCACCTTATCCCGCTTGCACACGCAGCGCGCTGTCGCATTCTCTGGAGCGTGTCACCGGTATTCAGAGGCATCCGCAATGCATTCATCTCGGGCATCCTGCTGCTCGCACCCGTGGCCGTTACGGTGTTTGTCATCAACTTCCTGATTCAAAGCATCGGAGGGCCGACACGCCGGTTCGTCTTTTTCTTTATCCCGGCGGACCCGCGCGACCGCGTGTGGATCGAATACGGCCTTTACTTCGTCTCCTTCGTTATTGTTCTGGCGCTCATCACCCTGCTCGGGTGGCTCTCGCAGCGCCTCATCGGGCGGGCTTTCATCGCGCTCTTCGAGAAATTCGTCGACGGCGTACCGGGGGTGCGGACCGTCTACAACACGGTGAAGCAAATCCGTGATACCTTCGTGCAACAGGAAAAGGCTGTCTTCCAGCGCGTCGCACTGGTGGAGTTTCCCCGCCGCGGTCTTTTTGTCCTCGGCTTTCTCACGGGCCGCGGCAAAGGCGAGGTGCAGGCGCGCACGGCGGAAGATCTCATCAACCTTTTTGTCCCCACCACCCCGAACCCGACGAGCGGATTTCTTATAATGGCCCCGCGCGAGGACGTGCATTTACTCAACATGTCCGTTGGCGACGGGATGAAATTGATCATCAGCGGCGGCGCGGTCGTTCCGGTCTACAATCCGGAAACCGGGGAAATCGAAGCCGTGCGCGTCTCGCAGGCAGGCGACGGCAACCTCGCCTTCCCTGTCGCCAAACCGCCGTCCGGAGACTGAGCCGTTCATGCACGGGGAGAGCGCTATACGGGACGAAGCCGTCGTCATGCATCGGGGCGACGCCGGCGAATCGCATTGGCGCTACACGCTGCTCACCGCCGGGCACGGCTGGGTCGCACCCCTCCGACGTAAGCCGGGCAAGCGTCCCCAGCGCTCCGCCCCGCCCGACCTATTTGAATACGGCGAGATCTGGATCCCCGCAGCACGCTCCGGCACCCCGTCCGTCTTGGAGGAATTCCGCCCCGTCCGGAGCCATCGTGCCCTCGCGGGCCGACCTGAGGCCTTTGCCGCCGCCGCGCGGCTCGCCAACCTCATGCGCCTGAATCTCGAACACAGCGAATCCACAGAGGGCGCTCTCCGCCTCCTGCTCGAAACGCTCGAGGCCCTGTGCACTCGCCCCCGACCCGACGCCGCTGTCTTCAAAGCGCTCTACCGCCTTGCCCGCGACGAAGGTCACCCCGTGCGCGAAGAATGGGCAACAGATCTGACGGAGGCGAATCGAACGGCGGCCCGCCGCCTGCTGCGCCAACCGCTCGATGCCATCGATACCCCCGTGGAGTCTGTGCAAGCCGTCACTCACAGCCTCCTCCTCTACCTCTCCGGCAACTGCCACTGGCGACTGACGTAGATGAAACCTCGAACCGGTCGCCGTTAAAGAGCCCGCGCACCCCGGCACGTCCTCGCCCTCCGGTTCAGCTTGCAGTGACGCGGCGGCCCCTTAGAACACCATCTCATGGAGAATGCCAGCACAGACAGCGGCAAAAGCCCCGCACCCGCTCCGCCATCCAATGTCCTCGTCTCCACCCAGTGGGTCCGCGACCGCCTCGACAGCGGAGACGACATCCGCCTAGCGGAATGCAATGAAGACCGGCTTCGCTACCATCATGGCCACATCCCCGGTGCCGTCCACATCCACTGGGCCGACGACCTCAACGACAAGGGCATGCGCGATTGCATCCAACCGCCGGAATTCGCCCGGCTCTGCGCCTCCCGCGGGATCGGCCCGGACACCACCGTCGTTTTTTACGGCGACAAAGCCAACTGGTGGGCCTGCTACGCGTTTTGGGTTTTCGAACTCTACGGGCACCGCGACATTCGGATCATGGACGGCGGGCGCGACAAGTGGATTGACGAAGGCCATCCTTGGACACAGGACCGCGTCGCCTACCCGGAAGCCGATTACCCCGTTCCCGTCGCCCGGCGCGACGGCTCCGCCCGCGCCTTCTACGCCGACGCCCTCGCCCAGGCAAAGACGGGCAAGCCACTTATCGACGTGCGCTCCCGCGGCGAATACACCGGCGAGTGTTTCCATGCCGAAGACTTCCCCGGCGAGGGCGCGCTCGTTGGCGGGCATATCCCCGGCGCCCGCAACATTCCGTGGGACACAGCCGTTCGGGGAAACGGCACCTTCAAACCCCGCGAAGAGCTGGAGGAAATCTACCTAGGCGGCCATGCTTCGCTCACTCAAGCCGGGGTCATCACCTACTGCCGCATCGGCGAGCGCTCCGCCCATACATGGTTCGTCCTCAAACATCTCCTCGGGCTGGACAATGTGCGTAATTACGACGGTTCGTGGACCGAGTGGGGCAACCGCGTGCGCTCGCCGGTCGCGCAAGGGCCTGAACCCGGCAGCCTGTAATCCGGCGCCCGTCCGTTCAATCCCGGCATGCGCGGCGGAAAGCCTTTGCCAAGACATCTTCGATCCGCTTAGGAACACACTTCTAAACTCTCCGGGCATTCTGTGCCCGTCACTTATCCAACCCAAAAACAACACACACCATGCCAAGACCTGTCACCCTGTTCACCGGCCAGTGGGCCGACCTCTCCCTTGAGGAACTCGCCCCCAAAGCCAAGGAAATGGGCTACGACGGCCTCGAACTCGCCTGCTGGGGCGACCACTTCGAAGTCGGCAAGGCCGATGCCAAATACCTCAAGGCCAAATGGGAACTCCTCGCCGACCACGGCCTAAACTGCTGGTCCATCTCCAACCACCTCGTCGGCCAAGCCGTCTGCGACAACATCGACGAGCGCCACAAGGCCATCCTCTCCGACGAGATTTGGGGCGACGGCGACCCCGAGGGTGTGCGCAAGCGTGCCGCGCGCGAGATGATCGCTACCGGCAAAGCCTGCCGCAAGTTCATCGACGCAAAGCCCAAGGCCCTGCGCACCCTCGAATTCCCCGCCGTTGTCAACGGATTCACCGGTTCGTCCATCTGGCACGCTTGCTACGCCTTTCCGCCCACGAGCCAAGCCTACATCGACAAAGGTTTCACCGACTTCGCCAAGCGGTGGAAGCCCATCCTCGACGCCTTCGACAAGGTCGACGTCAACTTCGCCCTCGAGGTCCACCCCACCGAGATCGCCTTCGACATCGCCACGTCCCACCGCGCCGTCGCCGCCGTGGGCGGGCACAAGCGCTTCGGCTTCAACTACGACCCCAGCCACCTCGGGTATCAGGGCGTCGACTACGTCAAGTTCATCCGCGATTTCGCCGGCCGGATTTACCACGTGCATATGAAAGACGTGTGGTGGGGCCACGGCAACGGCGACATCGGCGTCTTCGGCGGGCACGCCGACTTCGGCGACGCCCGGCGGTATTGGGATTTCCGCTCCCTCGGCCACGGCGACATCCGCTTCGAAGACATCATCGTCGCCCTCAACGACATCAAATACGCCGGCCCCCTCTCCGTCGAATGGGAAGACATCCGCATGGACCGCTTCCACGGAGGCGCCGAAGCCGCCGCCTTCACCCGCAAGGTCGACTTCCCCTCCAGCACCCTCGCCTTCGACGCCGCCTTCGATAAATCCAACCAGTGAATTCATCCCATGAAACTCAACCGCAAACTCCGCATGGGCATGGTCGGCGGCGGGCCCGGTGCCTTCATCGGCAACGTCCACCGCATGGCGGCCAACCTCGACGGCAACATCGAACTCGTCGCCGGTGCCTTCTCCAGTGATCCCGAAAAATCAATAGCCGCCGGCAAGGCGTGGTTCCTCGACCCCGCCCGCGTCTACGGCTCCTACGAAGCAATGGCCAAAGCCGAGGCCGCCCTGCCTCCCGGCGAGCGCATCGACTTTGTCTCCGTCGTCACGCCCAACCACCTGCATTTCGCCGTCGCCAAGTGCTTCCTCGAAGCCGGCATCAACGTCGTGAGCGACAAGCCCGCCACCTTCGATCTCGCCGAGGCAAAGAAGCTCGCCAAGATCGTCGCGAAGACCGGCAAAGTCTACGCCCTCACGCACAACTACAGTGGCTATCCCATGGTCAAGGAAGCCCGCGAACTCGTCCGCAAGGGCAAGCTCGGGCGCATTCTCAAGGTCGTCGCCGAGTATCCGCAAGGCTGGCTCCTCAAACAGATCGAAGCCGAAGACCAGAAGCAGGCCGCATGGCGCACCGACCCCAAGCGCGCGGGCGCGAGCTGCTGTATCGGCGACATCGGTACGCACGCCGAGCAACTCGGCCGCTACATCACCGGACTGGAAATCGACGAAATCTGCGCCGACTTTACCACCTTCGTTCCCGGCCGCAAACTGGAGGACGATGGCAACCTCCTCGTCCACTACAAGAAGACGACGAAGGACAACCTCCCCGCCCCGCGCGGCATCATCTACGCCTCGCAGATCAGCGCGGGCGAGGAGAACGGGCCGCACATCCGCGTCTACGGCACGGAAGCCTCCCTCGAATGGCACCAGCCCGAGCCCAACACACTCCTCGTCAAGTATCCGGAGAAGCCCGTCGAAATCCGCCGCCCCGGCAATCCCTACAACCTCGCCGCGAACAACTGGACGCGCCTCCCGCCGGGCCACCCCGAAGCCTTCCTCGAAGCCTTCGCCAACCTCTACGGCGAGGCCGCCAAAGCCATCGCCGACGAGGTGAGCGGTCGCAAAGTCAAAGACTACGACTACCCCGGCATCCGCGACGCCGTCCTCGGCATGGCCTTCATCGAAGCCTCCGTAAAGTCCGCTTCCTCCAAGCAAAAGTGGACGCGGTTCCCGAAAGTGTAGGCATCGGCCTGATTCCCTGTCCGCCATAGCCCGCAGGGCGGTGCCGGCAGCTAAAGCAAAGCCGGCTACGTCCGCCGCGCGAAGTTGCCGGGCTGATTCATCGCCCGATCAGGAAACGGCGGAAACCCCAGCGCAGGTCCGGAACCCACACCGACGCCGCACGCGCACGCCAATCCGATACACCCTTTCCGCTACGATTCGTCCTTGCCAACCACTTGCCAAATTGATTGCCTGAAACCTTAAACGCGCGCGGTCCGTCTCTCCATTCTCTCCGCGCTGTCCTCAGCCACCGCGTACGACTCACGCCAACACAAGATCAGCCATGGCCGAAATCCTTATCGGAAGCGACAACTACCAAGACCTCACCGAGACCAACGACGCGGGCGAAACCTTTGTCGTTCTCGGCAAGCCACTGCCCCGGCGGGCGAAGTCGCGGCGCAACGCCCGCGTGCGGCGGCGCAACAAAATCCGCGGCCAGACGCAGTCCCAGGTACCGGAGGTATGGGGCACGCTCGGCATGGACGGCGCGCGCGCCCTCGCGTGG
>SKLD01000367.1 GCA_007123395.1 Opitutales bacterium | reverse complement strand
TGCTGAGGGGTTCGTATCCCGGACGCGATCCCAGCATCCTCCTGATCAACCCGGATTTACAGGAGGGCGACGAGCCGTGGATCATGCACACCAACCGACTCAACGCCGCCGGCGAGTGGATAGGGCAGACGGGCTCGTGGGGCGGTGCCTACGCCATCTCCCAATATGCGACGCCATCGCTTGACGGGAGCGCCACCCTGCACAGTTACACGGAAGGTGACGCCCCGGGCGCGGAGCACTTGTTGTATCAGGAGTGGAATGCCGGTGTACTCGGACTGGAGCCGGGCGACGTCATCCGCTTCCGCGGCACGGCCTCTGCCTCTGGTGTCGGGGACGGGATGATGGCCACCGTTTTCATCCGGGTGCTTGACGCAGGCTTCCAGCGCCATCCCGAATCCGTCGAGGTCGTACTCGGGACGGGGGCATTGGATTTCGCCCTCGAAACATCCATCGGCAATGCTCCGGTGAATGTCCTTCAAGTGGGCGTGGCCCTCACCGGGCCGCAAACACAGTCGGCAACGCTCACATTTTCCGGTCTGCAAGCGACATGGAATGAGCCCGCCTCATGGGCAGGATTCCCAGTCACCGGCGGCGTGGCGGACACAGGCAACTGGCTGGGCAAGCTCTTTGTGGCCGATGATCCGTGGCTCTGGAGTTTTGACCTCTGGACTTGGCTTTATGCGCCGCCGGAAGGCGTGGAAGCCGAGGGGATGTGGTTCTACCTACCGCGAAAATAACGAAACACCAAGATACGCGGAAAAGGCACGGTGCCGGCCTCGTCGGCGGCACCTTCCGGCCTCAACCGTAGCGGCGGTGCATGGCGGCGGTCGGGAAGAAACGACCGGGGCATAGGGTGTGGTTGCGGTCGATCTCGCGATGCACGGCGAAATTGACCGGTTGGCCCGCAAGAACCTCATTGCGCAAGTAATCGACCAGCTCGCGGAAGGCCTGCATCTGCCGAAGCGAGGGGCGGCTTTTCTCAAAATTACCCACCACGCAGATGCCGATGCTCGTCATGTTAACGGCGTGGTCGCGAACATGCCCGCCTTGGATCTGACGGCGCCAACGGTCACCGATTTCAATCTCGCCGTCACCAGAGTCACGGCCGTTGCCGATGACAAAGTGGTAGGCAAGACCGTTTTCCATACGGCGCTCGCGCCGGTGGTAGCGGTCATAGCTGGCCGCGTTGCCGCGGTCGATGCCGCTGTGGTGGCCCACAATAGTCTGCCAACGGCCCTTCTCCACCCGAATACGACGGGTCGCCTCGACAACGCCGCGGATGAATCGCCGCTCGGCGGGCGATACGGTCTTCTGCAAAATCCGTAGTTCCTGCCCGGGCCGGATCAGGTCACTTGTCAAACCATTGGCCGCACGTACCTCCGTCACCGTCACTCCGTAGCGGCGCGCAATTACGCTGAGCGACTCGCCACGCTGCACCCGATGCACTATATACGTAAGCCCGGATTCCGGAATGGTCAGCCGCTGCCCCACGAGGATACGGTCTCCACGAAGCCCGTTGGCTTCGCGCAGTTCCGTCACACTCACACCATGGCGACGGGCGATGACCGAAAGCGTATCCCCGGCGCGCACTACGTACTCCGTCCTGCCGTCCGCACGGGCGACAAGGCGCGGAAGAAAGAGACCGGCAAGCCCAACGGCCCCCAAGCGCAGGAACCGTTCACGCGGCATACGCGGCATCGCCGCTCTCATCGCCTTCTCACTCATCGATAAACGTCAAACCATTAACAGACTCCTTGAACGTGGGAATTTTTCCGCGGAATGCAACCTTCAAAACCCCCGCCCAAGCAGCGGCACTGCACAAATCAAACAATTTCCCCGCAGAAGACAAACGCCATCAAACAGGTTCGGCAGATCCGCCCGCGCCACGCCCCCACCCATCAATCAGAATCGCATACGCGGTCCACCCGCTTGCCCCGGAAATCCGCCCACCGTCGCCCCGCATACCATACCTCCGCAGATTCAGCGTCCGCAAGCTTGTCAATTAATTAAATCCCGAGATAGGAATGGCGGTCAATTAATTCAATGATGAGATATAAATAACGACTCATTTATATCTGACTTAATATTTTTGTCAATTATTATAACTCAGAGCTGAGTTTTGTGGAGTCGCGGCGAAGTCCGTGCGGGCGCGGTCCTCTGGTTGCAGGCGTACAAGAAAAATCCCCGCACTTGGCGGGGATGAAAATCCGGCGTGGCACCGAAGTCCGGGGCAAGCCGTGCCCGCTCAGCGGCGGCGGCGGAACTTGTTTTGGAACTTCTCGACGCGGCCCGCGGAGTCGACAAAGCGCTTCTCGCCCGTGTAGGCGGGGTGGCTGTCGCTCGTGACGTCGCGGACGATGACAAAATACTCCTGCCCGTCGATGGTCTCCTTCTTGTCCGACTTCATCGTCGAGACGGTGAGGAAATTGCGCCCCGTGGAGACGTCGCGGAAACAGACGGGGTTGAGCTTGGGATGGATTTTGCTCTTCATGGTAACAATCCTTTCCGGTCTCAGCCTTGGCGCGCCTTGAAGCGCGGGTTCGACTTACAGATCACGTACACGCGACCCCGGCGGCGCACAACCTGGCAGTCCGGGTGGCGGGTCTTCAACGACTTGATGGAAGAGGCGACTTTCATGGTGAAATCCTTTGTGGAAAAACGGTCACCAAACCGCGCCCCGTTCGCGCTGTCAATGGATTTTCCCGAAATTTTCCGCGTTGCGGCGCGCCGCCGGGACCGTTGCCTTGACGGTTTCGTCCCATGAAAAGTTCCTCCGGTCAACGCCTCGTTTACCTGCTCGACACCGACGCCCGCAACCGTCTGTGCGTCGAAGTGCAGCTCACCCGCCTGCTCAACCGCAACGCTTTCCGGCCCGCGCCGGTGAAGCGGCTCATGGAGCTGATGCGCGACCAGTTCAGCGAATACCTCGCACCGGAGGACCGCCGGCTCCTCACCCGCCTTGCGCAACACGAGTCGCGCGAAGGGGTGGCGCTGGCGGGAGAGGAGGGCCGCGAACTGCTCGGAGCCATAGTGGAGAGCGGGCGTGCCTTTCTTGCGGCGGGGCGCGGCGGGCGCCTGCGCTGGGTGGATCCTGCCGAGGCGCGACCCGGCTGGGAAGGCGTCGACGGCGACCGCTGGAAACCCGTCCTCGCGGCGGGGGCGGAGGCTGCCGGTGTGTGGGCGACCGTCCCGCCCGTGCGCTTCGGCCCCGGTGCGAAGACCGACCATGTGGCGGAGGTACGGGTGCCGGAGTGGCCGGCTCCGCTCGCCGGGGCATGGCTGCGCGCCGAGCCGATGGAGGCCGACGAAGCCGCGCGCTTCATCGCCAAGCTTGTCAACCGTCATCCCGGCAGTCCCGTGCCCGCGCCTGAGGGGGTGGAGTTGGAAGACGAAAGCGTCCGCCCCGTCCCGCGCCTGCGCGTCCTGCGCAAGGAGGCCCTCCCTACGGCCGCCGCGACGCGGCTCATCACCCTGCACGATCTTCTCCTCGCCCGTCTTGAATTCCAATACGGGCCCCGCGCCGTGCCGTGGGACGATTCGCGGCCCGAGATCGCCTTCCGCGAGGGGTCGCGCGCGCGCCGCGTCAGCCGCGACACCGCCTTTGAGTCGGAGGCGCTCGTCCGCCTCAAGGAACTCGGTTTCGCACCGAAGCCGCCCGATCCCGCTGCCGGTCTGTTCGATTTCCACAAGGGCGACTTCATCCTCGCCGACGAAACGCCCGGCGGCTGGGAGACACTTCTGCGGCGCGCCTTCCCCGCCCTGCGCAAGGACGGCTGGGAGATCGAGGACCCGCCTGACTTCGCCCTCAAGACGACCTCCGGCGAAGCGGATTGGTACAGCGGTTTCAGCCCGTCCGGCGCGCAATGGTTCACCTTCGAGGCGGGACTGCGGCATGAGGGACGTCGGGTTCCCGTCATCCCTCTCATCCGCGACTTCCTCCTGCGCCACGCCGACGAATCGGACGAAGCCCTGCGCGAACACTTCGCCCGCTCGACCTTTGCCCTGCAGGAAGCGGGCGACAGCGGATGTATTCTGCTGCCCGGCGGGAAGATCCGCGACATCTTTGAGAGCCTCTTCGAGCTGCGCCGCGGGGTGCCACTCAACGGCGGCGGCGTGCGCATGGGCGTGTGGCGGGCGGCGGAACTCGCCCTCGACGGCGTCGCCGACGAAGAGCCGGACGAGCGGACCGCCGCAATGGCCGCGCGCCTGCGCACTTGGCTCGGACGCGACGACATCCTCAAACCGCCGCCCGGACTGCCCGGCGACCTCGCCGCCCTGCGCGACTACCAACGGCGCGCCCTCGGCTGGATGGACTTCCTCCGCGACACCGGGACGGGCGGCATCCTCGCCGACGACATGGGCCTCGGCAAAACCTTCCAGGTCCTCGCCCACCTGCGCCACCAACAGCACGCGGGCCGCCTCGGCAAACCGGCGCTCGTCGTCGCGCCGGTGAGTGTCATGGAAAACTGGCTGCGCGAGGCCGACGCACGCACACCCTCCCTCCGCGTGCGGCTGTACCACGGTGCCGGCCGCGGCGCCCCCGATCCCGCTTCGGCCGACCTTTTTGTGACGAGCTACGGCCACCTGCGGCAGGACACCGATCTCCTCGCCGAAGTGGAATGGTCAGCCGTCATTCTCGACGAGGCCCAAGCGATCAAAAACCCGGCTTCGCAGTCCTTTGCCGCCGCCACCCGCCTGCGCGCCGGGCACCGCCTCGCCCTCTCCGGCACCCCCGTAGAGAACCATCCCGGCGAGCTGTGGGCGCTGATGCACTTTGCCTTTCCCGGCTTCCTCGGCACGGAGGAGCACTTCCGCCAATACTTTCCGCGCGGCGCGTCCGACGAGGCCGCCGAACGCGCCCGCGAAAACGCCGCGTGGCTCGCCAGCCGCATCGCCCCCTTCGTCCTGCGCCGCCGCAAGGACGACGTCGCCTCGGAGCTGCCGCCCAAGACCGAGATCGAGCACATCCTCCCTCTCTCCGACCTGCAGGCCCGCGCCTATGAAGCCCTCCGCGTCCAGCTCAACCGCGACATCCGCGACATCCTCGAGCGCCGCGGCATGGCGCAGTCGACCGTCTTCGTCCTCGACGCCCTGCTGCGCCTGCGCCTGCTCTGCTGCGACCCGCGCCTGCGCGGCGAGGGCGGCGGCGAAGCCACCACAGCGGACTCCGCCAAGCTCACCCGCCTCCTCGAACTCCTCGACGAACTCGTCGCGGAGGGCCGACGGGTGCTCGTTTTTTCGCAGTTCACCCGCATGCTCGACCTCATCGAGGCGGAAATCACGGGGCGCGGCTGGGCCTTTCTGCGGCTCACCGGCGACACCCCGCCCGCCGAGCGCCCCGCCCTCGTCAAGGCCTTCAACAAGGGCGACACCCCCGTCATGCTTCTCAGCCTCAAGGCAGGCGGCGTCGGCATCAACCTCACGGCCGCCGACACCGTCGTCCACTACGACCCGTGGTGGAACCCCGCCGTCGAAGCCCAGGCCACCGACCGCGTTCACCGCATCGGCCAAGACAAACCCGTCTTCGTCCACCGCCTAATCGCCGAAGGCACCGTGGAGGAAAAAATCCGCGCCCTCCACGCCCGCAAACAGGGACTCGTCGACGCCATCATCGAAGGTCTCCCCGCCGACAGCGTCACCCTCGACGAAGAAACCATCGAAGCCTTCTTCGGCGACCCGGAGGAAACCAAAGATGCCTGAAGCAAGGTTCGGAATCGGCTCGTTGCGCAGCCGCAGCGCAGCCGTAACGCGGCGGGTTGGAGCGCGCGATTTCCGCCGTTCCGGATCGGGCGATGAATCAGCCCGATTACAGCGCGGCGGACGTAGCCGACCTGCTTCAGCAGTCGGCACGTGGCGGTCGCAACCCCGCGAAGACCCGGAACTCACACCGGTGCCTCGACCGCACGGGACGCCTTCCAGCCGCAGAGCCTCGCCGAAGTTTCAGCCCACGCGGCGCGCTCCCGGCCGTAGCGTGAAAACTTCAGCGAGCGACACCGAGGCGCGCGGCGGCGCGGGTCAGCTTCGTGACGAACAAGCCTTACACCAACTCGCAGAAGTTACCCAAGCGACCCCACACATCCACGCTTTACGCCAATCTCAGCGCGGCTGGAGAGTGACATAGCCGATATCGCCGTTGACCCGGACACGGAGCGTGTTGGCGGCGCGGGGACGCAGGGCATCGGCGATGTCGGCTTGCGATGAGACCTTGCGATCATTAATCTCGAGGATCACAGCTCCCTCTTCAAGAAGCTCGGCATAGGGCGAATTTCTATCGACTCGGATGACACGGAGACCGTCGGCCGCTTCATCCGCCGCGTCTTTGTTGCCGCGGACGGGCAACAACTCAATGCCCGGAAGGGTCTGCGGAGAAACGGCGGCGGAGAGAGGCGGATCGAGGCTGGAAAGCTCTACTGTGACTGATTCTTCTTCACCGTCGCGCAGGTAAAGCACGTCGACGCGCGCGCCGGGCCGGTATCCGGCGATACGGAAGCGCAACTGGTTGACGTCGGTGACGCGATGTCCGTCGATGGCAAGGATGATGTCGCCCCGCCGGATGCCAGCTTTGCCGGCGGGCAGATCGGCATCGGCACGCTGCACGTAAACACCGGAGACACCGGAACGGTCGTTGTGCAAGACAGGGTCCACGTTGCGGATGGAGACACCAAGAAAACCGCGCCGCACCTCGCCGTGATCCATGAGTTCGAGCGCGATCTGCCGGGCCATGTTGACGGGCACGGCGAAACCAATCCCGATATTGCCGCCGGAGCGTGAGAAAATCGCCGTGTTGATGCCGATCAGGCGACCGGCGGCGTCGACAAGGGCACCGCCGCTATTACCGCGGTTGATGGCGGCGTCGGTCTGGATAAAATCCTCGAACGAACCTGCCCCGAGAAGGCCGAGATCGGTCCGGCCAGTGGCGGAGACAATCCCCATCGTGGAAGTCTGCCCGAGACCGAGCGGATTGCCTACGGCGAAAACAATGTCACCGATGCGCAGAAGGTCGCTATCTGCCAAACGAAGGTACGGAAAGTCCTCGCCCGCGAGTTTGAGGAGGGCGATATCCGTGCGACGATCGCGCCCAATGACCTCCGCCTCGAAGTCGCCGAGTCCCTCCAGCGTGACACGCACAGCATCGGCCACACGACCGCGCGAACTCGTTATGACATGGTTGTTCGTGAGCATCAAGCCGCTTGCGGAAATCAAAACTCCCGAGCCGATCCCGTGCGGGATGGGACGCCCGGGCTCTCCGTCGAACTCTCGGTGAGGCGATTCGCTCTCCTCGTCGCCATTACCGTTTTCGCTTTCGTCATCACCCGGATTGCCGTGGAACCGGCGGAAAAGTTCGTCAAACAGATCTTCATCCGAGGAGTCTCGCCGTCGGACGGATTCCGCCCGCACGAGGCCCACGGCGGCACGCGCCGACTCGAGAACGTCGGCATAGCTCGTGAAGCGGTGCGTCTCCGCTTCATGCACCGGCCGCCTATCGACGTCAAATGCAACGGCCCCGGCGGGCGGGACGAGAGCCCAAATTGTGCCAGCGGCGAGGGCCAGTGAAACTCGGCATAGGAAACGAAACATGCCTAAAACCATAATGCGGAGCGACGCGGTTTCAAGCAAGGAGGCGTTTCCAGAAGGGGCGCAGGACAATGGCCGCCCCGGCAGCGAGCACAATCTCCAGAATGAGATAGTAGATCGTCGAACTCTGGTCCGGATGCAACGCGAGCGCCCAGAATCCGCGCACAAACGCAAGCAAGAGGTGAAACCCAAGCGAAAACAGACACACGGCGTCCGTCCAGCGTTTCGCCGCCGCGCCGAAGACAAAGACCGCCGCGAGAGCGAGCATGCCTCCGCCGTAAAAAGTCGCGAATTCGATCCGGGCGCTGCGGGTCACAAGGTCGAAGCCCACCGACTCCGCTGCCCGCAGGGGTCGGACAAGGCAATAGAACCCAAGCCCCGCATAGGCAAAACCGACGATCCAGAGGTAACCACGTGCCAACATAAAGGGAAAGATAGCCGGGCCGTCCGTGAAATCAAAAAGGAAAACCGAGCGAAAGATGCAGCGCGCCGCCGCGGTCGCCCTCGCGCCGCACAAAATTGCGCCCGTATTCGAGTCGCAGGGGCCCGAGCGGCGTAGAGTAACGTAGGCCACCGCCGCCCGAGAGAATAAAGGTGTCGCCCGGATAGTTGCCGATGCGCTCCGACTCGAGGATCGCGTCGGTGAAAAAGACAATGAAAAAGGAAGGCGTGAGCCTTTGCTCCCATTCAAAGGTTCCCAGGGAATACACTTCGGCACCGAGGATTTCGCCGATTACATCCCGCGGCGAGGCCCCGCCCTCGCGAAAACCGCGCACGGAGTTCTCCCCGCCGGGAAAAAAACGGCGGCTAAAGGGCGTCTCCCCTTCCGTGCCGCCCCAGTAGGTGAGCGCGCCCTGTTCGAGGCGGAGATGCACCCGTGAGCCGGCGAATAGCTCGCGGTGGTAAGAAGCACGCCAGAGAAACCGCTGGTAGGTCGTATTTGCGCCGAGCCATGTGTCGGCATATTCCGCCGAAGCCGCCAGGCGGTAGCCGTCCGTCGGTGCCACCGCCATGTCGCGCCGGTCCAGACTCCAATCCAGAACAATGCTGCCCACCCGCGCGGATTCGAGACCGGGGCGGTCCGCTTCCTCCGGGAAAATCGAGCGCAGGCGCTGAAAACGGTAACGCAGCCCAATTCGCTGGTCCGAGCCAGGGCGCCTGTATTCGAGGCCGGGCTCGAAGGTAAGCTCACGCCGCTTGAACGACACCTCCTGCCGCTGCAAAGCGGCTAAGCGGAAATTGAGCGACACAGGTGCCTGCCGCAGAAAAGGGATGCGGTAGACAAAGTCTCCGGTCGTACCTTTAAAAGTCTGCAAAAACCGCAGATCGCCACGGTGCGCCCGCCCCAAAACATTGAAT
>SKLD01000261.1 GCA_007123395.1 Opitutales bacterium | reverse complement strand
CCCGTTGGGCGCATTATCGAAAGAAAGTATCGCCTGGTTGCCTTCGATGGTCATTTCGCGGAGGACGGGCCCCGCCGCCTGCAGGAAATCAAAACCGTATTGGTGCTTCAGAGCCCAGTAAGCAAGGCGCTCGCCGATGGGTCGCTTATCGAAAGGATGGATACAGAGGCAGTTGCCGTAATCGAGACTCACGACCATGCCCGCGTTGGGGATATCGTCGAGGGCCTGCAGTTGGGCCTCGCGCAAGAGGGCGGTGCCAACGGCGTGACGCCCGTCGTAATCATAAGGCGAAATCTGCACGTAATAGAAGGGGAAGTCGCCCTGCCGCCACTCCGTGCGCCAACTCTCCACCATGGCGGCGAGAAGCCGCCGGTAATACTGCGGCCGGTGGCGGTTGGACTCGCCCTGATACCAGATGACCCCCTTGATGGTGAAGGGAATGAGGGGATGGATCATGCCGTTGTAGAGCGTGGAGCGGCCGGGTTGGCGTCCCGGTGTGTGCAACTCTTCATCGGCAAAATTCCCGGCCAGAACCTCTTCCTTCATCCATGCTTCAATCACCGTTCCGCCCCAATAGGAACCGATCATACCGATGGGCACATCGAGCTGGCCGAGGAGGGTGTCGGCGAAAAAATAAGCCACCGCGCTGAACTCTTTGAGCGTCGCCGGAGAGCTGACGTGCCATGTCCCGTTGAGTTCCCGTGCCGGTTCATCACTCCGGGTGCGCTCCACGCGGAAGGTCCGGATCATGGGTTTGTTGGCGTTGAGCAACTCGCGCTGGCTGTCGGTGATCGGCTGGTTGCCGAAGCCCCGCATCGGCATCTCCATATTCGACTGGCCCGAAGCGAGCCAAACCTCGCCAAGGAGAATGTTCCGCACATGGACGGTATCCACTCCCTCAACGGTGAGGACGTGGGGACCACCGGCTTCGGCTGTCTCCAGAACCGCCTTCCAGTAGCCGGATTCATCGGCCGTGGCCTCCGCAGTCGCCCCCCAACTGGAGGAAAGCTGGATGCGCGTGCCGGGGGCATCCCAGCCCCACACATTCACCCGCGCTTCGCGTTGCAGGACCATGTTGTCCCCGAAGATGCCGGCCAGACGGGTCGGCCCGGCCCCGCCGGGTTGGGCCTGCGCCAACCCAACGAGAGCGAGAATTGACGCAAGGAAAGGCAACGCGAGCCGCAAACGGGAAGGGTAATGGAGTTCATTCATAAAGTGGCCTCAGCTTGGAACGGGGTCTGTCTCAAGGAATATCTTCCAATGCACCGATCATCCGCACAAAAACAGGGCTGCCACCGGCTTCCTCGATTTGCGGCAAAATCGCCACGACATCCTGCACCAACTCCATCGGTGTGACAATGAATTCAACTCCGTTGGATACGCCGCTCCTTGCCGGCACCGGCACCGTTGTCCAGTTGAGGAGATCGGAACTGTATTGCAGTTTGACCGGGGCTGCTCCGCGCATGGCTTCGCTGAGCAGACTGAAGTTGAATTCGATCTCGCCGCTATTTTCGTTGAGTGTGCCCACCGGCAGCAGGGCCTCCGCATCCTCAAGGGGATCGCGGGCACCCAGCAACCACGCCAAGCCGTCGGCGATGCCATCGTTATTGGCATCGCCTTCAAAGGTAATCGTATCCTGACCTGCCCAAAGCTCGAAGGCCACGGTTCCGCTCTCATAGCCAACGGTCACGACCACCTCGCCGAAGCTGGATCCAACGGTGTCTTCGCTTGTTAGGCGCAAGGTATAGGTGCCGACGCGGGTGAAGGTAACAGAAGTCTGCAAGCTCGCCCGGTCGGAAAACGTGACCGCGGCGGGTCCCGCGACCAAACTCCACGAGTGTTCAAGGTGATCCCCCACCCCGCCTTGCGCTGTGCCGCTGAGCTGGACCGTGGCTTCCCCCGTGACCGGCGGAGTCGACCTGTAAGTATGGGTGGCGGGTAATTGTTGCGCGAGACCCCACTTGTGCGCGAGGTAACCTTCCACCCGTTCGCGGTCCTGCGCCGGAAGCGTTCCGCCGACAATGAGGACTTCGCCGAAATCGACATCCGTGTAGCGGGCGCTCGAGGGATCACGGCCAAAGTAGAGAGGAAAATCGTTATCGCTGACGATTGCTTGCTCGGTCATACCGGACTCAATGAGGCCGCCCTGCAGGTAGAGGTGCGAAGAGAGCGCTTCATCATTTCTCGTCCCGGAGAAAAGGAGGTCGCGGCGCAGGAAGCCGACCTCCCCGTGGATCTCCAAACCCGCGGCCGCTTTGAAACCAATCTCGTTGAGATCACCCAAGCGAATGCCATAAGCGCCGATGGCCGGCAGAATCACGCCTTTGGAAAGCGGCGCGTTCCATGTGGAACCCTGATCAATCCACTCGCCGAAGTTAAAGACCGCGAAGACGTTGGCCCCGCCGGTATCGTCGAGGTTGAGGCTGGCACTGTCGGGCGCCGAGAGATATTGCTGCAGACCTGCCCGGAAAGATATCGCGGGCAAGCCCCCGATGGTGGCCGTCCCCGCCGTCGGGCGGTTGGCAGTGGTCTCTTGGCTGGCATGGTTGTTGTTGCCACTCTTGTCGCTCCACTGCGAGACGCTGCCGGCATCCGATGTGATCGTCGCCGCATCAGCCGCATCAAACCATGCCGCCGAGTCCATTGAGGCAGGGGTCCAGAGGCGCACGTCGGTGAGCGCCGCCAACTGGTCTGGCCCCGCATCCACTTCCATGACATAATCCCATTGCGCAAAGAGCGTGGTGCCGGCGTTGATGACAAAGGTGCTCCCGGGCTCAAAGTGAGTCCCGCTGCCGTCGGGCGCCGTGTTCCAGCCCGCAAAGGTGAAATGCGTCCGCTCCAGGCCGCCGGGATGCAAGACGGTGACCAGATCGCCCGGCGCATAGGGGGTGGACGTATCCACGGGAACGGCTTCGCGGTCCCCTCCGTTGGCCAGATAAATCACATCCAACTTAAACCGTTGCTCGACCTGTGCGGTGTAGAGCGAAGCGGGCTCCACATGCTGACCGAGCGATTCCACGTAGCCATAGCTCCACCCGTAATTTTGCAGGTTCCATGAATGAAACGGTCCGTTTTGCCGATTTCCCACATGTCCGATGCCCCAGTTTTGTGCGGTCGGCGGTTGCTCGACGATGAGGCCGCCGCGTGTGTTCCAAGCCACATAATTAGCCGCTGCCCAGCCGTGTCCCGTGCCGTAGCGCAAACGATTCATGAAGGCGATGGCAGATGTCTCGTGGATGATGTTGTCGTAGAGCCCGCCCACCGACCAGCGATGGTGCGGTTCGCTGAAGGTGAGGTTCGCCGTCGCCTCGGAATCGGAGAAAACGTTGGGGCCGGCTACCCGTGAACTCACGACAAAGGCGTGGCGCATGTTGGTCGCGTAGCAGTTGCGCACGAGACCGTTCTGTCCCGAGAAGTGGAAGCCGTAGCGGCCCACGTATATGCCGGTTTCCAAGTTTGTGCGACCGGAAGAGTCATAGCCAACGCCTTGATAAAATTGGCGGCCAGCAGAGAGCGCGGAGCTATCGAGGAACGTGACGCCTGTGGATTCGCGCCCGGTGAGGAACGTCCCGGCGACTCGTAGCACGAAATGCTCTGCGGCCACACCGCGCACCCATCCGTCGCGCATACGGTTGAAGACGACAAACTGATCGGCATGGCGGGTGTCATCATTGCCGTTTTCATCCAATTGCCAGAAGGAGACCGCGCGGAGATCCTCCACGCCTGACTCCCGTATGCGCCCGCCCTCGGAAAAGCGCCGAATACTGCCGCCACCCCAGCGTTGCTCAATAGCACTGACCAACCCGGAATCGAGCGTGATACGGTTGCCATCAATGGCGATGATCGTGAATTGAAAAAAAAGATCAAAGGGAGGCCACTGCGTGATCGTACCGCCATCCGGGCGGGGAGGGATCTGATCCATCTTAATGTAGGAAATCCAGTCGGCATTGCCCCGGCGCTCCACTTGGACGGTATCGCCGACGGAAAAGGGACTGGCATCTTCGACGTAAAACCAGCGCCGCCCCACGGGCACGTAGTCGTCGATGATTTCGCGCGTCGTCTCCTCCTCTACATCGATGCCGGAATCGCCCGCGATGGTGAGCAGAACGCGGTGCTCGGGGCCGGTCGCGACAAGGATAGTGGCCGTCGTGTCTTCCATGGACGCACGCCATTCTTCGAGCGAGAGGTCGTCGGACGGATTGAGCTTGAACTCCCGCAGAGGCCCTGCCCCAACACCGCGCAAGACGACCCCACTCGTGCGGATGCGCAGCGTGCCCTCGATCTCGTAGAGGCCGGCGGCCAACTCCAGGGCACCGCGGAAGCCGTTGGCATCCGGAGTGCGCGAGGACACTTCATCAATAGCCGCTTGGATGCGCTCCGTGGCATCGCCGGACTCGGGCTGCAGCGTGAGCACCGTGGGCACCTCCGGCAGGTCGGCGCCGCCCCGATAGCCCACCCCGGAGAAATCGGGGATACGATTGCCCCGCACATCCGGTATGTAGCGCATCCGCTCACGCGGTCCAGGGTGCGCCACCACACTGTGATTGCCGGGCAAGGCGTCGACATCAAGGACGGAAAAATAGTAGGAGCCCAGGAAGATCAGCTCATCGTCCTCGCGGATGCGCAGATCGATGCGGTAGACGCCCTCCGGCGGCAGATCTCCGCTCAAGGTGACCGTCGCGGCCTCGTTCGGGACAAGCGTGCGGGGAGGAAGGGTCTGCAGCAGCTCCCCCGTCTCAGAAAAATAGACCGCCCCCCGCAGCCTGCCGCCGACGGCGGAGCGCACCGTCAAGGACGGAAGTTCACCGCCCGGCGTGATGATCGCAGGATAGCCAATCCGCTGGTCCATTGTTGGATGCATAACCTCCACCTCCACTGCGGAAGCCGCGGCAAGGAGCGTCAGGCAAAGGACGCCCGGGACGAAGGAACGCAAAAGACGGGTGAAAAAGAGACAATTCATCGAGTGGAGTATGAGCATGTTTATAATTATGAAAGCAGTGTGTTCATTCCCGCAAGAAAAACCTGACGGGGTTCTTCAAAAAAGTGGAAAATCGCAGCGCGCCGCCTGAGGCGATTGGTGTCCGGACAATACCGGCGTCGTTGCGCGTATCCACGGTTTCAGAGCCATAACCCCGCCCTCGTCAGGGTTGCTCATCCAAACGACCGATCAGCCGCACAAAGACATGACCGCTGTTCTCCGCCGCGCTTCCGGACACGATCACCTCCACTTCATTCACCATACCGTTGGGCGTGACGAAGAACTCGACCCCATTATGTGTGCCGCTTACCTCCGGAACCGGAATTGTCGTCCATGTGGCAAGATCGGTGCTGTACTGCAGTTTGACCGGGGCATGCCCGCGCGATGCCTCGTTGAGCAGCGTGAAGGAGAGATCGATTTCGCCGTCGGTCTTGACGGTTCCGAAGGGCAGCAAGGCCTCCGCATCCTCAAGGGGATCGCGGGCACCCAGCAACCACGCCAAGCCGTCGGCGATGCCATCGTTATTGGCATCGCCTTCGAAGGTAATCGTATCCTGACCTGCCCAAAGCTCGAAGGGCACGGCTCCGCTCTCAAAGCCCACGGTCACGACCACTTCGCCGAAGCTGGATCCGACGGTGTCTTCGCTTGTAAGGCGCAGGGTGTAGGTGCCGACGCGGGTAAAGGTAACCGTGGTTTGCAGACTCGACGGGTCCGCAAAGGAGACCGGGGCGGGCCCCGAGACCAGGCTCCACGAGTGTTCGAGGTTATCCCCCACCCCGCCTTCGACAGTGGCACTGACATCAATTGTCGCCAAACCAACGACCGGCGGCGAGAATCTATATTCATGATCAGAGGGAAGTTCCCTTGCGAGTCCCCACTTGTGAGCGAGGTAACCCTCCACCCGTTGCCGCTCATCGCTCGCCACTTCTCCCCCCAAAATCAGCACTTCGCCGAAATCCACATCCGCATACCGTGCGTTGGAAGGATCGCGGCCTAAATAGAGGGGGAAGGTGTTGTTGGCGGCGACAGGTTCGCTCCCGGCGGCCGATTCTCTCAAATGGCCTTGGAGATAAAGCCGTGAGGCATAGGTCCGATCGTTTCTCGTTGCCGTGAAGAGAAGGTTGCGACGAAGGAATCCGGTCGCACCGGGGAGTTCCACGCCCGCGCCCGCTTTAAAGCCGATCGCGTTATCATCACCCAGACGGATGCCGTAAGCCGGCAAGGCAGAAACAACAACGCCTTTCGACAAAGGAACATTCCATGCCGAGCCCTGATCGACCCATTCATCGAAATGAAAAACCGCGAAGATGTTGACCCCGCCGGTATCGTCCAGATTGAGGCTCTCACTGTCGGCGGAGAGAAATTGCTCCTGCTCCGCTCTAAAGGAAACCGTCGGCAATCCGCCGATGGACACTGTTCCCGTGGTCGGGCGATTCGCCGCCGTCGGCTGGGTGGAGTGATTGTCGTTGCCGCTCTTGTCACTCCACCGGGAGATTTTCCCCGTATCTTCCGTCAGGGTGGAGGCATCGGCCGCGTCAAACCAAGCTGCCGACTCCATGAAATCGGGCGTCCACAGGCGGACGCCACCCAGCCCGGCGGTCAGGTCATCCCCGACATTCACTTCCATGATGTATTGCCAGCGGGCGTAGAGGGTGACGGGGCGTGAGATCGTGAAGGTGCTGCCGGGAGCAAAGTCGACCCCCCTCCCGTCGGCCGCCGTGTTCCACCCGACAAAAGTGAAATGTGTCCTTTCCAGATCGCCCGCACCCAAAACGGTGACTGTGGATTCGTGCTCGTAGGGACTGTTGGGATCCACCGGGGCCGTGCCTGCCGTTGCCCCGTTGGCATCGTAGGTCACCGTGGGTTCCAGGCGGCGCAAAAGTTGATCTTCGTAGAGAGACGCCGGTTCGAGAGTGTCGCCGATACCGATGCCCTCGAGGTGATCCGCCGGGGCGGTGTTGCCGCCGGTCGGATTCGTCGCCGAGGATCGACTCCCGCTCGTGCCGATGACGTAGCCATACCGCGCCTGCTCGCTGCGGACAATGGCCCCGCCGCGGCCACCGCTGCCAGAGGTATTCCAAAACACGCCGTGGGCGGATGTAAGTGCATGGCCAACGGTGCCGAAGTGGACGCGATGATGCGCGGTGAAAAAGCTGTTGTGGACATGGCTTTGATCGATGAGATTGGAATGGCTGAAGTGCATGTGGTGATCACTCCCGCTCCCGCTCGTGTTGTAGCTGCCGGTGTTGCCGGTGGCCCGCGCCGTCTCCCGGTCTTCCACCCGCAGGAACACATTGCCCGAGGTCCCGGCATGGGAAATGACAAAGCCATGCCGCGAAAAATCCGCCACCGAATCTTTGATAAGGCATTCGTTACTGTGCTGCACGCGGAACATGTAACCGTTGCCGCCCCCGCCCCCGTATTGTGCACGGCGCATGTGGGCGTCCCGCACGGTCACACGGAAGCAGTTGACCAACGAAATACCGTTGGAGAGCATGTGCGCGGTGGTGGTGTTGCCCGCCGCGCGGAAACTATGCACACCGCTGACCCAACTGTCCCGCACATAACTCATGCGGATCAGCCATGACGCGTGCATATCGTGGGCGGCACGCCCGGCGACAGTATAGTCACTCTCTGCAAAACCGGTCCCCGGATGCTGCACGTTACCGATGGAGAGATCCTCGACGGCCACTTCGCTGATGAAGCCGAACTGCGGATAAACGCGGGCATCGTCGCGCACCCACATGGCATAACGCGTGGGGATGTCCACCTCGATCCATCCCTCGGCGGGGTTGCTTGCCACGACTTCCCGGAAGTATCGCGCGTCCGCCGGACGGGCCGATTGACTCCACCACCGCTGTTGCCCGTGTTCCGCGATCCATGCCGTCGTGAACGTCCAAAATAGGCGGACGAAATCGCCGGGGGCAAAGGCAGCGGCATCAGCCACGGGGATACGGTGCGTGGGGCCGGGCAGGTCGGCGGTGATGTCGACAGCCGGGCCCGTCGAGTTCGACGGCGGGGAGATCTGGATGACCGACTTGCCACGCATTGCGTAAGAAGTATTGAGCAGGAAGGTCTCCCCCGTGCCCGCCCCGCGCAAAATCACATTGGAGGAGGAGATGCGCAAAGCAAAGCTGTCGCTTCCCCGGGGCGCAACGCGGAACTCGCCGGCAGGGAGATAGACCACCCCGCCCCCGGCGGAGGCAGCCGCATTGATGGCCGCCTGGATGGCCGCCGTACTGTCGGTGCCACCCGTCGGGTCTGCCCCATAGTCGGTCACATCAAAGACCGGACCGGTAATCATCGGGATCGGTTCTTCGCCACGCCGGTAGCCGGCATAGGAAAAGTCTTGGATCAGCTTGTCGGTGTAGAAGGCGACGGACGCATCCGGCGGCGTCCAGCTCTCCGGATACAATTCACTCCGCCAGGTGGAGGAGGCCTGCGCCATCGCCACCCAACCGAAACCAATGGCGAGGGTGAGAAGGCCTCGGCACGACGTGATCTTTCTGAAAATGTGTATCATAATAATCCTTGAAACGAACGCGCCGGGCAGGTCCTCGCGGACGCTGCCCGACGCCACTATTTCTTATCCCCTAACCCAAAACCGAACCAACAAAAGAACTATTAGCCTATTTGAAGACATAAACCCAAGCACCCGTTGAAAGGGCTTCTTCGCTGCTGAGAGCCCATGTGTTGAGGGAAAGCATATAGACATGGGGATAGGAGTCAATATTCACCATCCCCATCCAGTCGCCGGTGTCGACCCAGCCGTTACTCGGAGCATAGCCGGAGAAGATACCGGAACCCGCGTTTGCCGCCTCGGTCCCGTGCATGTTGTCCATGCGCGCCACAAAAACCCACGCGCCCGCAGACGCATCGCCGCCGCCGGCATGGGCCCAGCCGTCAAGATCGTAGACGTAGAAGAATGGATACGTGTCCACCGTCACCCAACCCATCCATTCGCCGGTGTT
>SKLD01000496.1 GCA_007123395.1 Opitutales bacterium | reverse complement strand
TCGGCGAGGTCGCCCGTGCCCAGAAGGAAGAAGGCGAGGCGTGCCTGCTCGGCGGGACCGAGCGTGACGAGTGAGAATTTGAAACTTCGGTGAACACCCTCAAAAATTCCCTCACGGTTCTCGAAATCGAAGAGGCTGGCGAGGCGGTGCGCGCCCACGATGTGGCTAAAGAAGGCCTTGGTGGAATCGTCCGTGGCGATGCCGGTGGGGACAATAAAGCCGGCCCGGCCCCCGGGGTGGTTGATGGCGTGGTTGGTCTCGGCGAAGAGCGCGTAGGTATTGACGTCGCCGACGCCGGTGAGGGGGAAGCGGCCGCCGTCGGGTCCGTTGACGTGGGCGAAGACGCTCATGGCCTCGGCAACGCGGCGGGCGGTGAGGAAGGCGCGGTGGAGGGCGATCTCGGCGGGGTCGCCGCCGTGGGGGATGTCGGTGCTGTGGAGGTGGTGGCCGAGGCTGCCCTCGGCAAGCCACTGGATGCGTTGGGCGCGCTCGGCCTTGTTGCGGGCTTCGGCGATGCGGGGATCGCGGCTGGCGAAAAACTCCTGCTCCTGGAGCTTGATGCGTTCCCACGGGGGGTTGCCGAGCACGCAGTCGAAGCCGCCGCGGGCAAAGACCTCGACAAAGACGAGGGGCCAGTGGAGGACGCGGGCCTCGGCACAGAGGGCGCGGGCGTGGTCGAGGGCGGCGGGATCGGGGGCGGCGCCGCGCCGGGGGTAGAGAAGGTCGGCGAGGGTTTCGGTGGTGGGGCAGCGGGCGGCGTCTTCGGCGGTGGCCTTGGGGGCGAGGAAGGCGGCGACAAAGAGGTCGGCGGCCTGGGCGAGGCGGCTCCCGCGGGCGTGGCCGAGGTAGGCGGCGTGGGCGGCTTCCTTGGCGGCGACTTCGGCGGGGGTGTGGTCGGGCATGGCCTCAAGGCGGCGGCGCTCGTCGAGGAGGTCGGCGGTGTCGGGGGCGGCGAAGAGGTCGCCCGCGCGGCGGTCGGCGTAGGCGCGGAGAGCGGCGCGGTTGGCGGCGGCGAGGTCGCGGCAGACGGTCTTGCTGTCGCCGGAGAGGGGTTTGAAGGCGTCTTTGGGGATGCCGTGGTCGAGGGCGGCGAGATCGGCGAGGCCGAGGAGGGCGTCGCCGCAGACGAGGTGGTGGTCGAGGAAGGAAAGGGGCTGGCCGGGCTCGAAGCCTTCGAGCCAGAGAGCGGCGCGGGCGAGTTCGAGGGCCATGGGGTTGCGGTCGACACCGTAGAGGCAGCGGGCGATGACATCGCGGAGGGCGCGGGCGTAGTCGCCGCCCCGCACGGCTCCGTCGATGGCGCGGAGGGCGGCGAGGCGTTCGGCGAGGCGGCGGGCGGCCCCGAGAAGGAAGTGGCCGCTGCCGCAAGCGGGATCGACGACGGCGAGGGAGAGAAGGGCTTCCTCGGGATCTTCCGGGCGGGCGGCGAGGCGGGCCTCGATGACGGGATCGAGGGCGCTGTCGAGGAGTTCCTGCACGAGGGAATCGGGGGTGTAGTAGCTGCCCGTGGTCTTGCGGGCGTTGCCATCGCTGCTGCCGTCCTCGGTGAGGCCGACAAAGCCGAAGCGGCGGGTCTCGAGGTCGACGGCGGGGACGAGTTCGAGGAGGCTCTCGTAAACGGAGCCCAGCTCCTCCGGCCCCATGTTGCGGTAGTCCACGGCGGAGAGGCGACCGGTGACGGCGGACCAGCGGAGCTGGCGCATGACGGTGAGGAGGGCGCGGTTGTCGAGGCGGGCGGCGTGGAGGGCGGGGCACTGGGCGGGGGCGAAGAGGCCGCCGAGGGCGGGCAGCGCGAGGCGGGGCTCCCCTTGCGCGAGGCCGCGGAAGACGATGCGCACGCTCTCCCAGAGGTCGGTGTGGTGGTCGAACCCGGCGCGGCGAAGGCAGCGCGCGCGCAGGCGGCGGAGGGAGTAGCCCTCGGCGTAGAGGGCCTCGGCGCGGCGGGCTTCGGGGCTCTCGCCGGGAGGATGGAGGAGACCGCGCTCTTCGATGGTGAAGAGGAAGAGGAAGCGGTAAACGAGGCGGAGGAGCTGCTGGAAGTAGGCGTCGGTGGTGAGGTCGCCCGCGTGCAGGCGGCGGCGGAGGTCCTCGTTGTCGCGCTGCCGGAGGAAGGCCTCGCCGAGGGTCTGGAGAGCCTCGGTGACCCCGTCGCGCATGGCCCCGCGGACGCGCTGGCCCTGGGCGTGGCCGTCGGCCCGCCACTGCTCCCAGGGGGCTTGGTCGCGGGTCTCGGGACTGCCCGCGCGGGAGGCGTGGAGGATGCGCCATGCGGCGGCGAAATCGGGGTAGCGCTCGCTTTCGAGGATGAGGGCGAGGTCGATTTCGAGGTAGTTGGGGCGCGTGAGGGTGTCGGCGTCGCGGAGGAGGCGCCATTGCCGCCCGTTGGTGACGACGGCCCATGTGCAGGCGTCGGTGGCGTTGAGGTATTCCTGGGCGAGCTGGTGGGCGGACTTGCGGCGGCTGCCCGAGCCGCGCACGGCGAAGCGTTCGTCGGGCGCGTCCAGCTCCAGATCGTGGGGGGCCACGACAACGGGCACATGGGGTGCGGCCATGAGGGAGACGGGATAGGCGCGCTCGCCGATTACCGGGACCTCCGGGCAGGGCCCCAGCGCGGCGTAGCCAAAGGCATCGCGCAGCATTTCGGAAACGAAGCCGGTGGTGACGCGGGCGGCGTCGATGCCGGTGCGGGCGCGGTGCTCGCCAAAGCGCACCCAGAGGGCGCGCCCGATGCGGAAGGCGCGGCCCTGCTCGTCGAGGAGGCGGAGACCGCGGGGCAGGCAATAGTCCTCCGCCGACTGGAGACGGTGTTCCCCGGCGGCGATTTTTTCGAGAATGCCGGGAACAAAGAGCCCGCCCTCCAGGCGGAGGGTGTCGAAGACGAGGGATTCGTTTTTCAGGCGCGGCATGGGCGTGGCTCAGGCGGTGGCGGACGGGGAAAATGACAAAGGGTCTGCATCACGCCGAAGGCGAAAAGGTAGTCCGGCTGATTCATCGCCGGACCGCGACGGAGAGCGGACCACGAATTTTCGAGCGTCTTGGGCGACGAGGCAGGCGCGCGAAGGTTTGGAAGCACCCTTCCGCCTCGGGTCGACCGCTAAAGCAGGTCGACTACGGAAGCCCCGCCCTCTCTTGGCGAGAATGGCGAAGCCCGAATGCCCGCCCGTCGGGCGAAAGCCGAAGGCATCGCATGGGAGGGAACGTGTGCGCGCCTTCCGAAAACAAGTAACCCGCCAATTTGGGCATCGTGGAGAGGCCTGGCGGGTATTGTTGCGAAGAGCTAATGCGGATTTGCCCGGCCTTGGCAAGCCAAGGTGCGCCGGGTGGAAGGAAAGGGATGCGATTGCGAAAGGTGTCAGATCCGTCGGGCGGCCTGTTGGAGTCCCGCCTTCAGGCGGTCCCGATACCCGGCGTGTGCGGAGGCCTGCGGTGCCGGGACCGGCTAAAGCCGGAACTCCAACGCGCGTGCCGTGGCTTCGTGGCTGTGGCGCTTGTCCGAAAGAACCGTATTTCTGAGGACGTTCATGATCGCCTTTGCCCTTCGGGCTACGGCGGGCGGGAGATCCATCCCGACTACTCTGCGGAGCGCTTTGTTCGGATCGGTTTGAGAGCATGGGATTAGATCGCATCCGGCAGAAGAACGTAGACGCCCATGATGTCGACAGGCAGGCAGGGGGCGACGTGGTAGCTGCCGGTGTCTTCGGCGGCGTCGCGGACGCGGCGGTGGTCGCGCAAGAGGGCGTCGGCGCGCTCACGGGCGAGGGCTTCGAGGCGGGGGGTGTGGCCGGCGAGGAATTCGAGGGCTTGCTCGATTTCGCGGCGGGCGGGGGTCTCGGCGAGGTTGGCGCTCGGGGTGACTTCGAGAAGGCGGGCGGCCTCGGGGCCGAAAAGCCACTCGGGGGAGGCGCGTCCGGCGATGGCGAGGGGAACGGTTTCCTCGGCCATGAGGGCGCGCGGTTCGCCGCGCTTGCGGTAGGAGAGCTGGTGGCGCAGGCGCAGGAGGCACACGGTGGTGACGCTGTCGACATCACCGGTGACGGTGGCGGCACAGCGGGCGGCAAGGGAGGCGCTCTCCTGCAGGGCGTCTTCGACGAGGGTGTCGGCGAGCACGGCAACGAGGGGGTGCGTGCGGTGGACGAAGTGCGCTCCGGTGGCGGGCGGATGGTGGAAGTCGATGTGGAGGGGGGCTTCGAAACCCTCTTCGGCGAGGCGCTCGCGCAGGGCCTGGGGCAGGTGCTGCGGGAGGAAGCGGTGGCCGCCGGCGCGCGGGACGGCTTGCAAGGGGGAGTTGAGGCGGGCGCAGGCACCGCGGACAAAGCGGGCGATGGCGGCTTCGTCGCCGATGCAGTCGAGCTGCTTGCGCCACTCGGGGAGAACTTCCTCGGGCTTGAGGCGGCGCTGGGCGAAGATGGTGCGGTTGGCACGGGCCTTTTGGTAGGCGTCCTCCCACTCGGTGCGGAGGGGATCGAGGTCGGCGGCGATCTCTTCGAGCCCCAGCTCCATCTGCCGGGGTGCGGCGGTGCGCCGGTTGCGCTTGAGAAGGGCGGCCTTGATCATGGCTTGGTTGATGCGCCGCTCGTCCTGCGGAAGGGGGACGAGGACGCCGAGTTCGCGCTGGATTTCCCCGGCCTTGCGGATGATGACGTTGAGGATGAAGCCGTCGACGGGGTTGTCCTGCCCCCACAGCATGGTGCAGCGGACCTCGGGGCTCTTTTGGCCGAAGCGGTCGACGCGGCCCTCGCGCTGCTCGTGGCGGGTGGGGTTCCACGCGAGGTCGTAGTGGACGACGGCGTTGAAGCCTTCCTGAAGATTGACCCCCTCGGAGAGGCAGTCGGTGGCGACGAGGACGGGGGACCCGGCGTGGCTCAGCTCCGCGACGCGCAGCTCCCGCTCTTCCGGGGTGAGTTCCCCGGTGATGGCTTCGACGCGGGCATCGCGGAAGTGTTTGGTGAGGTGTTCGGCGACGTAGTGAGCAGTGGCGATGTAGCGGCAGAAGACGACCGGACGGTAGCCCTCGCGCAGCAGCTCGCCGAGGTGCTGGAGGAGCGCGCCGAGCTTGGGGTCGCCCGCCCGGCCCTGCAACCTTTGTGCGGTCTCGATGAGTTCACGCAGGGCGGCGGTTTCCTCCATGGCGGCGGCGGGTTCGAGGTCGTTGGCGGCGAGCGCGTCTTCCGTGCCGTCGTGGAGGCGCTCCTCGTCGGCGAGGGCCTGCATTTCTTCGAGAGAGCCGGTCAGCCGGGTGGTGAGGGCCTTCTCGGCGGCGGCCGGGGAGGAGGCCACGCAGCGCAGCAGGGCGAGCGTGGCATACCAGATCATGTGGCGGATGGCGTTGTCGCGGGTTTCCATGCGCCGGGCGAGATCGATGCAGTAATCCTGCACGGCATCGAACAACCCGCCCCACTCGCCGGTGAGGTTGTAGGTGACCTCGGAGGTCATCCGGCGGGGAAAAACGCTGAGATCCTGCCACTCCTCGATGTCCTTGCGCCGCCTCTGCACGAAGTGGCGGGCAAGATCTTCGCGGAGCCGCGTGCGGCCGGTTGCAGCGGTCTCGCCCAGCCCCGCGAACTCCGGACGGAGGAGGGAGAGGAGGTTGTGGAAGGCGCTGTCGTCGCCGGAATGCGGGGTGGCCGAGAGGAGAACGAGGTGGCGGGTAGCATCTTCGGCGAGGTGCTGCATGAGTTCGAACCGCAGTTGCCGCCCGCGCCCTCCGGTGGAGCAGGTGTGGGCTTCGTCGACGATGATGAACTCCGGGGCGATGGAGAGAAAGTGGGCGCGGTGGCGGTCGCTCTTGATATAGTCGAGGCTAACGACGACAAAGGGGTGCTGGTCGAAGAGCGGCACCCCGGCGGCGAGGTTGCGCTCCACGCGCGCGGCGGTGGCGGAGGTGAGCGCGACAGTGCGAAGGTGGAAGTGGCGCTCGAGTTCGGCCTGCCACTGCTCGACGAGGTGCGGCGGGCAGAGGACGGCGATGCGCTGGATCTCGCCCCGGTCGAGGAGTTCGCGGGCGATGAGCCCGGCTTCGATGGTCTTGCCGATACCAACATCATCGGCGATGAGGAGGCGCACGGTGGGCAGGCGCAGGGCCATCATGAGGGGCACGAGCTGGTAGGCGCGGGGCTCCACGGCGATGTTGGCAAAGGACCGGAAGGGGCCGGCTCCGGCGCGGAGCTTGAGCTGGAGGGCATCGCGCAAGAGGAGTGCGGCGGTGTGCGCGCCGCGGAGAGCGGGGTCGGGCGGAGGAAAGGAGGCGGGGGCCGGGGGCTCGGCTTCGAGGCCGGGGATGATGACCGTGGTGTCGGTATCGGATCCGCCGAGGGGCCGCAGGCGGAGGGCGTGGGCATCGGAGGCCGGTTGCACGATCCAGTCACGCCCCCGCGCGCGGACGAGTCCGCCGGGGGCAAAGGTGGACGTCTCAGCGGTGGATGTCGTCATGACGGGTCAGTCTGCGGGTGCGAACACATGGGGATGGGCGGTGAAAACGGCGCTCCATGCCGAGGGATCGGCGGGGAACTCAATAACGGTGAAGGCGGCTTCGCGGGCGCGCGCAACCACGGAGGCCTCGGGCGGGCTGAGAAAGACGAGGGCGCGGGCGGCACGATAAACGGCATCAGCGCGGGCCGTTCCGCCCATGACGGGCTGCCCGGTGGCATCGGGCTCGGCCCAACCGCCCGCGCGGAGCGCGCTGAGCCAACGATCCAGGAGCGGAGAGGATGGGGATGCGGCGGGACCGGGCGCGGAGCGCCTTGTGTGAGCACCGGCAAGGCTCCCGAGGAGGCCGAGGACGGCGGAGTCGCGGCGCTCAATGAGGGGGTGGTCGGGCTGGTTGTAGTAGGAAAGGAGGCACTGGTAACAGCCCGCCTCGCAAATGCGGGAGCCGTCCTCGCGCAAGACTTCGGCATCCGCCAGATCCTCCGGGACCGGCGCCCCGCCCTCCTCCACGGCATAGTGCATCGTGCGGAGCGCGTTGCGGGCGACAACGGCCAGTTGGCCGGCATCCTGGCAAAGGCGGCTGAGGACACCGGCACCGCCCTCTGAGGCCTCGTAGAAGAGGAGCGCGCGCCGGTCCTCGCGGTGGGGCAAGGGCTCGACCACCAGCTCGGACTCTTCGATCTGGAAGGTCTGCTCGATACCGCGTTTGAGGGCGGCCTGCAGGGTGGCCATGGCCTCGGTGGACAAAGCTTCCGCAGGTGTGAAGATGAGGATGTTGCGGTGGTCTTCGACGTAGGGAACGATGCGCTGGACGGGGACCTTTTCCTCCGCCGCCTTGCCGTCTTTGGCCGCCTTCTCAGGGTCTTCATCCAGGTCATCGGGGGCCTCCTTGCGGCTCCATTGCCCGGTGATGGGGTTGATGTAGAAACCGAACTGCTCCTTCTCCTTACGCCGCCTCCAGCCCTTGTTGAGACGCCAGATGCGGGCCGCGCCTGAATAGGACAGACGGGCGACCACGGTCTCTCCGCGGAGCGCAACGGACTCCTGGCGGCCCCCTGTACCGGAACTGAAGCGATAGGTGGTCTGGAGTTCGTAGCCTTGGCGTTGGCGTTCTTCCTCATTAACGGAAATACGCTCTTTCACCCGCGTCTCCACGGCATCGATACGGTAGAGTTCCTTGACGAGGCTGTTTTCGTCCGTGAGGGGTTCGCCGCAGTTGTCGCACACGTTATCATCGCGGCCTTCTGGGTTGTCCGGGCCGTCGCCCATGTGACCGTAGCCGCAGGCTGGGCAAACGCGCGCGTGGATCGTGGCGAGTTGGGAGCTGGCGGAGACGGAATCGGAGCCTTGAATGCGCAGCTTCACCCGGTCCACGCGGAACATGCGGCCTTCGTGGTAGATGAGGCTGTGGGGCCCGAACTCCGAGAGCGCGAGAAAGCGCGGGCGGCTGACCATCGTGCCCCGGTCTTCCTTTCCGGCGATCTTGCGCCCGGTGGAGGGCATCCAGGCCATGAGCGGGAGGCGGGGAAAGTTGTAGCCGGGCAGGAAGCCCTGGCTGGCGAGGTAGCGGAAGGTGTAAAAGTCGTTGTTTTGGTAGTTCGTGTCTTTGAGGAGGAGCGCGAGCTGGTTTTTGGCGTCCTGATAGCGCCGGTTGGCGTTTTCGCGGTCCTGGGGGGAGGTCGTGTGGCTCTTTATGACGCGGTCGGCTCCGGCCAACTGCTCCTGCACGCCGTCGTAGAGGCTGCGCCAGCGGTCGAAGGCGCGGTTGAAAGCGGCGGGGGCGGCGTCCACGACCTCGCGGGCGAAATCCGGGTGGAACCACGGCGCATTGTCGGGCGTGAGTTCGGACTCGATGCGCCGGAGAACGCCGGCGGCCTGCGCAATGGCGCGCGTCTGGGCGGAGGGATCGCTGGCGCGCTCAAGGATGGCGGGAATGACGGGTTTGGCGCGGTCGTCGAGGTCGAGCAGAGGGGCGATGCTGGTGGCCAACTCAAACTCGATATTGGCCAGCCAAACGGCATGCAGGTGACTCTCGATGAGGTCGCGGTTGGCCAGCTCCAGAGTGGGTGCCTTGACGATGCCGTGGACCATGTCGGTCGCGTGGTGGAAGAACCACTGGTCGTGCGGGCTCATGGCCGCGCAATAGGTGATTACGAGGGCCGCTTGGCCGGAGCGCCCGGCCCGGCCGCTGCGTTGGGCGTAGTTGGCCGGCGTGGGCGGAACATTGCGCAGGTAAACGATATTGAGCGAGGAGATGTCGACGCCGAGTTCCATGGTCGGCGAGCAATAGAGCACGGGCAGCGGGGGCAACGGGCCTTTGTTGTCCGGATTGTCCGCCCAGTCGCGCACATCGTTCTCGTTGCGCCGGAAACGCGCCTCGAGGGTCTGGCGCTTTTCCGGGTCGACCTGGGCGGTGTGCTCGTGCGCCTCGAACTCGAAGAGCGGATGGGAGGGGGCCGTGAGTATGTCGGCCACAGCGCGGTAGAGTTCGCGGAAAAAGCGGTTCTGGCTGCCTTCCTCGGCCTCC
>SKLD01000158.1 GCA_007123395.1 Opitutales bacterium | reverse complement strand
GATGAAGTTCGGGTCTGTCCTTTGGGAGAATCCGGACGGAGACAACGAGTGGCACGCCGTCGTCTGGCACGCCGACAATTCTCCGGAATACATCGCCGACTACATTTCGCGCGAATACGGTCTCGCCCTCAACGCGGGACGATTCCGTAATGCCGTTCGCGACGACCGCGGGCCGACGCTGTTTGGCTCTGTCGATCTGCCCGACGGCACCATTGCGCCGTTTATCCTGCGCGTGCGATCCCGGGCCAACGGTTTTCAACTGCTCGGGCACCCCTCCGGATCGACGGCCTTCGGCGAGGCACGCGCCATCGCCGACACCGGGGACATCGCCGCCGTCGCCGGCAGTATGAGCGGCGAGGTGCCCCATCGCTGGTCCGCTGCCGGAGGCTGGCAGCAACTGCCCTTTCCCGGCGGAGCGGCCTTCACCCCGTTCTTTATCCCGGCGAACGCCATTACCCCCGACGGGCGGATCATCGCCGGGCGCACCGCCGGCCCGCGAGGCACACCCGTCGCTTTCATCCACTCCACCGACGCCGGTCTCACCTCCTTCGGCTACGCCTCCGTTGCGCCGGACGCCCTCAGCCGCGCTACCGGAATCTCCCACGCCGGTGACCTCGCCGTCGGCGACGCCACCCGCGATATCGGTGACGGAGTGACGCAGAACCATGCCTTCCTCTGGTCCGCAGCCACCGGCATTCAGTGGCTCGACGTGCCCGCCGACGCCACCACAAGCTGGGCCTACGCCATCTCCGGTGACGGTTCCACCGCCGTGGGCTGGATAACGCGCGACGGCCTGCGCCACCCGGCAATGTGGGATACCGCCACCCGCGGCTATTCGCTCCTGCCCGTGACGAGCGGCTTCGCCGAAGGCTCTGCCTACACCGTCTCCTTCGATGGATCCGTTGTTGCGGGTCTCAACAACACCGGCACGCAAACCCAGCAAGCCGTCTACTGGGAGGACGGTGGCTCGCCCGTCGCCATCCCGGCTCTGCCCTCCGGTACCCGCAACGCCGCGTGGAGCATGACCGGCGACGGCAAGTGGATCACCGGCCAAACGCTCTCTGCCGACGGATCTTTCGCCGAAGGGTTCCTCTATCACCGCGATCACGGTACCCTCAACCTCGCCGACTACATGCTCCGAATGCACGGGCGCATCATCGAACGCGGCGTAACCCCGCGCATCCTCCACATATCGCCCGGCGGCGCGTGGCTCTGCGGTGACATCCGGAATCCCGCCGTCAACGGCAGCCGCCTGCCCTTCCGTGTGAAAATTCCCGCCGATACCCTCGACGACTACTTCGCCGACGCCGCGCCTGTCAGCGGCACCGCTTTCCGGCAGACGTGGTTCGGCCTCATTGAAGACACGCTCTTCCCCGTCGTCCACCATGCCGGGCACGGTTGGCTCACTCTGGCCGCGTGGGGCGAAGACGGCGGCTTCGCCTATGATTCACGCCTGGGATGGCTGCACATCGCCCGCACCACCTACCCGTATCTCCGGCACCTACGTGCCGACGGCAGCCATACATGGCTTTACTATGCACAGGGAACCGTCGCGCCGCGCCAGTTCTACGATGTGGTCGGCGGTGTCTGGACCACCGACGAAGCTCTCTCTGATTGAAGGTTGTGCGACGATTCCGCGGCTGACCGCAGCCGTCCTACGGCTCGAATCGCTCGTCCACGTTCAGTTCATCTTCGAGCGTGCGGATCCGCCGGAGGATGACCGCTTTCGCGGCGGCGGGATCATCGCCCGGCAAGACTGGATAGAGTTCACGGTACCACTGGTAGGCGGCCTCCGTTTCGCCCTCTGCGCGCAGAAGTTCGCCGTGGACACGGGCAGTGTAGAAGGGCGCGCCGGGCCGGTGCCATGCCTCGCGGAAGGCCTGTGCCGCGGCGCGGCGGTCACCGATGACATTGAGGAGAATAAGTCCGCGTTCGATCGGAAATTCAGGGATATGCGGAAAGATGCCTTCTGCGACGGAAAGCAGCAAGAGCGCCCGGACCGGTGCCGACGGAAGGGTACCGGCATCGCCCGGACCGGTGCCGTGCCGCTCCCAGTGCGGCACGTCGTAGGCCAGTACGCGGCCCGTGTTTATCCAAAACCACTTGTTTTCCGGCGTAAGGCGCAGAGCCCACAGCTTCGCATTTTCCATACCCGCCGCATCCCGTTCCTCCCAGTAAAGGTAACCGCGGATCCACAGAAAATTGGACACACTTTGCCGGGTGCCTCCGAGCACACCGCGCAGGACCGCGGCGGCGGGGTCTTTCGCGTCCAACCCGTGGAGCGCGGGAGGCGGAAGCACCCGCACCGCGGTAAGCGCGCCGCCGATAAGGGCGATCCCTGCGAGAAACCATGCGCCGTACCGGAACATCCCGTAACTCGCCCTTCAGCCTGCGCGGCGGATCAACACAAACACAGCGAGCACCGCGTAACCCGCCGCGAATATAAGGGCGTAGAGCGTTAGTGCGGCGAAGCCGGAGGCAGAGACTTCCGCGCCGTGCAAATACACCCCGGCCTGCAGATACCGCAGGTCGGGAATCAGCCTAAGCACCGCCAGCAGACCTGTCGTCACCGCGCCTTCTCCGCCCTGCCTCCATACCTCAGCGGCAATCCCGTGGACCTCGCCGATGATCGCGAGAACAAGGCCGAGAAGCACCGCCACCGGCACCGAATCCACTACGGCGGCAACGAGAAAGGCCATGGAGGCAATGACGGCGAGCCGCAGCCACGCAATCCAAAGCGCGAAGGCAAACCCGCCCCACCCGAAGACATCCGCTCCGCCGCCAGGCGTCTCCGGCACGGGTGAGTAGCGCCACGCAAAGGCGGCGACGAATATCCCCGCCGCCAGCACAAAAAGCGTTAACGCCGCGAGCGACCCGCCAAACAGACCGGCGAACACCGTTCCGCGCCCGCACGGTCGGACAAGGAGGAGATCGAGAGTTTTGCGCTCCACCGGCTCGCGCAGCGAGACCGCCGTTAGCGCGACGGCAAGCACCGTGCCGAAAAGCGCAAGCGCTCCAAAGCAGAAATCGAGAACGAAGCGCCGCGGGTCGCCGCCGAAATCAATCTGCACAAGAAAGGACGATCCTGCGGCAAAGAACAGCATGAGCACGGCCACACCCGCGAAGAACCGGCGGCGGTAGAGGTCGCGAAAAGCAAACGCGCCAATCACCGCCGCCGCACGGAATGCCCCGGAAAATCCCTCCGCCGCCTTCATGCGCCGCCTCCCGGTCGCGCCGTGCGCAGTTTTTCGAGAATCGCGGCCCGCAGACCGCCCGCCGCCATCCGTTCGCAGGCGATTCCTTCTTCGCCCAGCCATGCCATGAGCCGCGCCTCCGCTGCAGACCCGAGCCCGCTCAAGCGAAAGACCTCTCCGTTCCCCCCGGAAAACGCCTTGGGAGTGCCCTCCATGAGGACGCGCCCGGCATGCAAGACACTCACCCGGTCGCACAGACGCTCTGCCTCGTCCAGCTCATGCGTGCATAGAAGCACTGTCTTATCCGCCGCCCGCCACTCCGCCACCAAGCCTTGAAACGCCTCCTTCGCGAGGGGGTCGAGGCCGGTGGTCGGTTCGTCGAGAATGAGCAAGGCGGGATCGTGCAGAATTGCCTGCGCCCAGCCGAGTCGCTGCCGCATCCCCTTTGAATAGGTGCGCACCGGTCGGTCCGCGTATGCCGCGATACCTGTCAACTCCGCCGCCCGGTCGACTGCATCGCCGAGTCCCGCGCCCCGCAGACCGCCAACCCGCCCCAGCATGCGCAGATGGTCGAAGCCCGTCGAGTGTTCGAAAAAAGAGAGAGTCTCCGGCAGGTAGCCAACCCGACCCAGCCATACGCGGTCCGCCGCCGGACCGCCGAACAACGCGCATTCTCCCGCGTCCGGGCGCGCCAGGCCCATCAGCAGGCGGAGCGCCGTCGACTTGCCGGAGCCGTTGGGCCCCAAGAGGCCGAACACCTCTCCCGTCCGCACCGTCATGTCGATCCCGCGCAGCGCCATGATCCTCCGCCCGCGCACATGAAAGCTCTTTTCCAACCCGCGTATGATGATCGGCGGTTCCACGGCGACGCGGCTCCCTCAAAAGCAGAACTCAGGCGATGGAGAAACCATCAAAGCGCTCTGGCGGAGCCTGCTCACGCTCATCCTTTTCACGGATAAAATCACTCATCCGGTCGGTCAACTCACCGACAAAGGCGATCACTTCATCGGGCCGTCCCACGGCATCAAGCCGCACACGCCCGTCCGGCAGGTTCCGCACGGCTCCGGCCACGTCGAATTCCCGCGCCGCACGCACGGTCGCGAACCGGAAGCCCACGCCTTGCACGCGACCGGAAAAATGAACCACCTTATGGATAATGTGCCCTTCTTCCATGGAACCTTTCTGCGGACAGACGGCGCGCGGTGCCAGCTTGAAATGCCGCCGCGCGCAACCCGGGCGGCCCAGGCCCGTCTTTGCCCGTATCCTACCATCGGCGCTTGCGGTCGCGCCCCGCATCGCTTTTCCTACCGTCAAGATGCGGAATCCCAAAGCATACAGGGCAAGGCAAGGGTTCTCCCTTGTGGAGCTGCTCACGGTTATCGCTGTCATTGGCATCCTCATCGCGATTCTCGTGCCCGTCGCCTCCAACATCATGGACAACGCGCGGCGCACGGCGGCGGCGAGCAACCTGCGCCAGATCGCCCTCGCCTATAACAGCTACTCCCAGGAGGGGAGCCGTCCCCGCTCCATCGACGCCGCTAACATTTATGAGTGGGCCGCCATCCTCGCGGAACGTGCCAATCTCAACAGCCCCGAACTCTACATTCTCGGCGACGATCCACTCGTCGAACGCTCGGGCCGGGATTTTCCGCGCAACATCGCCACCCCGCCTGCCGACGGCACCGCCGGCCGTTGGGTCGTCAGTCCCGATTTCAACGGCCACCCCCTTAGCGTCGCCGTGGCCAATCGCCTCGCTTCGCGTGCCAATGCCAGCACCACCCCTGTCGTCTGGACGCGCGGCCTCGGCACAAACGGACGTTGGGCACCCCTCGACGCCGCCAACCCCGGCGTCTACGGCGACCGCGGCGGCCACATCGCCTTTCTCGACGGCCGGGTCGAGTTCTACCGCGACCTCAACGAAGACGGCGGGCAACTCCTCCACTTCGTCAGCCGTCAGACCACCGGCGACATCCGCGATGCCCTCAACCCCGGTGCCCAAGGTCTCGACTCCAACGGACAAGTCTTCTAAACCGTCCGGTCCATACTTTTATGAGCGAAAAATATATCCCTTCCAAAGACTCCGTTCTCCGCGCGGCGGCGGAACTGCCCGACGCGGAAAAAAGCAAAACCGAAACGCATGAAGTAGCGCTCGACAAGAAACGGAACATAACCTTCCGGCGCATAAAAATGAAAGACGCCAACGGCAAGGGCTATCGCTGGATTTTCGACGGCAAGATGGTCGTCTCCTGATCCGGTCGCCCCCGCCGCAAAGCTTTTCAACCTAACCAAGCACAATGTCAGAACACGTCTCCAAGACCGTCAAATCGCGCGAACTCAAGAAACGCATCATCGAAATTCTCGACAAGGGGCACACCCAGTCCGAGGCCGCTGAGGCCACCGGGACGACGCGCCAATACGTCTCCTATATCGCCCGCGCCTACCGCGATCGCGGCGACGCCATCTTCGAAGACCGGCGGGGGCGCAAGAAGGACCGCCCGCTCACTGAGGACCAAATCCGCAGACTCTACGACACCATCACCGGTAAACAGCCCCGCGAGGTGGGTATCGACACCGATTCATGGTCCGAGACCTACGTGCAGAGGTGGTTCCGCGCCGAATACAAGCGCACCATCACGCGCCACCAGATCCGCCGCTTCTGCATGGCCCACAACATCCGCCTCACGCCCGAATACGGGGGCGATATCTGGCTCGACTACCCGGAGCCCGCCAAGAAAGAAGCCGCATCCGCCCGCGACGAGAAACCGACCGCCGCCGAGGGCAGTCCGCCGCCCGCCGCCGCGCCGCAGACTCCGCCGCCCAAGCCCTTCACTCCCGATGCCGTCGACGACTTCGAGACATTCGTCAACGAAGACGGTGAACTCGATATCGCCGCGTTGCGCGAAAACGTCGTCAAGACCCAGGCCGAACTCGTGAAAAAGGGCGGTAAACCGGTCCTCGACATGCCCGGCCTGCGCTACGGCAAACACCGTAAACAGCGCAACACCCCCTTCACACAGAAGAAAAAGAAGAAAAAAAAGCGGAAATGAGCCGCGCCGCTCGCATGCTCACCCTGTCGTGGGCAACTTCGGCTTCGGGGCCGTCGGAGACTGCTTCAGTTCATCGATCTGCGGCTTGAGCACGCGCTCGTAATACTCCGGGTCGATTCCGTGGGAAAGCGTGATCCCAAGGTGATTCTGCATGAATGTCTCCAAGGTCTGCCATCCCTCCTCCGGGAAGTTCACACGCTTCGTGTAGGCGCAGATCGTGAGCACGCTCTCCAGTGAACGGATACGCGACGAGGCCCGCAAAATTCGCTCCGCTACCCGCAAGCGGATAGACAGTTCGATACGGTCAAGCGGTTTCGCCAGAAAATCGTCCACCCCCGCCTCCATTGCCCGTAGGTAATTCACGCGCTGCCCGACATTGGCCGTGAGCAGGATGATATAGGTATAGTCGCTCAATGCCGCTTCGCGGATGCGCTTCACCAATTGGATCCCGTCCAGCTTCGGCATCAGCCAATCGCTGATTACAAGACGCGTCGGTGTCCGCTCATAAAGGCGCCACGCCGTCTCGCCGTCTTCCGCCGCTGTCACCTCGTGCCCCTGCTCTTCCAGAACACTTTGCAGCAGCCGCCGCGAAATCGAGTCGTCCTCTGCGATCAATATCTGCATAAAATTCCCAATTCTCCCGCACACTCTAAAGCGACCCACGCCGAAGGGTGCAAACCAATATCCCGCACCAAACGCCAAGAGGATGGGGGAGACTGAAGCTTTGCGGTTTCGGCTTGCCGACCCCATGGATCGCCATCCGTTTCTAAACAGCAGAAAGATAACAGAAGCTTCTGCCGGAGCGTGCCGCCGGATGCGATCAGGCGACTTCGTGAGAGGTCGGTTGACCAGAAGCCTTCTAAGCAGTTCAGAAAAGCACGTTCTGTTCGAACGCCGCTTCGTGCCCCCAGGATTCAGCGGACAATAACCCGCTCCAGCAGCAACCGGCGGTCGTACGGTAGGTCGAACCGAATATCAACGACATCCATCCCGTTTGGTCTGATTGTCGCGCCGCTCTGCCACAACCGGTTCGGATCCTGCCGTGTGACACCTTGGAAGTCCGTCCCAACCGCAGCGGGATGCAGGATTTTTCCATCCGAAAAAACTCCTTGAATAGACCTTCGGCTGAGGCGGATTTTCCGGTCAGAGTAGTTGCGCAGAGAAACGCGGTAGCCGTGCGGAACCGCTGGAAGACTGTGGAAGACGACAACCCCGATGCGTTCGACTTCGGAAACCGGCTCGACCGGACGTGTCCTTGCCGAGTTCCACGACTGAGTGACCGGCACCGAAGAGCGTCGTTCCTCGCGGAGAAACGGATTCCGGGCACGTGAAAACGGTCGATGCAGCGGGAGATCGGTGATTGCGTAATCAACCGGCGGATCAAGTTGGATCGGGATGAAAGTAATGAGCCGGTGTATGCGCAGCGGCCATTCACCTTCGTCATTAGTCCCTTACCCCTCAAATCCTGCGCGTTTCGCGCAGGATTTTTCAAACTTTTTGGGGCATGAGGTTGGGTAAGATTATGTTCTCAATCAACTTATGGCCTGCGATCAGCAAGCGCTTTCCAAGGTTGGTTAAGTAGTAACGATAGGATTTTCCAACTTTCTTTATCAGTCCGTGCATGCGCAGGCGTTTGAGGATACGGCTTATCTGGCCGGAGGATTTGTCGGGCAGGATGGAGCGGAGTCTTCGGTTGCTCAGGCCGTTGATCGAGAACTCGCCCCGGAGCAAGGCAAGCAGAACCTTTTGGTCTTCCTCGTGGAAGAAGTTGAAGCCGCGCCAGGTGCGTTCGGCCGGATCGCGCACGGTGCGGCTGACCTTGTTCAGATCGTGCCGGGCCGGAGTGCGGTCCTCCAGGATCCCGACGAAGTCGAGATAACGCCGACAGGCCGCCTCAAGGATGTTCACCACATCCGAAAGGCTGTAGATGGACTTCTTCAATGCCGCCATCTTGTACTGCCCGCGTCCATCCCGACCGACCACCTTGCGGTGGTGGCGGAAAAAGGTGATGTCGTTGCTGGTCGCTTCGATGCGTAGCACGCGCGAATACTTGTCATACATTTTCAATGACTGCCTGCCCAGAACATGCTTGATGCGGGTTCCTTCGACCAAGGTTTTAAAGTCGCTTTGCGCTTCGGCCTGCGGCGAGTAGCGCTTGCCCCAGAAACGTGCCATGTCCTGGACTTTGACTGCCAGTATCGCCTGACGGCTGATTTCCTCGTAGAGCGGGCCCAGGGTCGCACTGTCCTTGAAGACCACGTCCAGGGCGTACTCAACTTGCATGACGGTCCATCGGTAGCCGCCCTGGAAGGTGTCCTGTATCGGGCAGAAGCGTCTCGCCAGGTCCGTGAACTTGCGTTCCCACTTTCGCACTTTGAACCCATGCGCGATCTCCCTCGCCTGTTCCCAATCCTCGATCTGAACGAAGGCGTTGTCCTCCATACGGTGGCCGATGGCGCGTTTGTCCAGTTCACGGGCCAGCCAGTTGTGGGCGTTGAAATAAATCTGCAGCCGACAGGGCAGCCAAGTCGGCACACGCACATACATCAGCCCCAGTTCGGGATCGATCAGGTAAAAGTAGTAGGTCAGACACTTGCCCTGTTTCATGCGCAACCCGGTCTTGCCGCTGCCTTTGTCATGCCAGGGCTGGAAGGTGTGGCAGCTTTCCATTACCGACAAGACATGGACAAGCCCCGGATGGGTGCCGCGCCGTTGCAAGACCTTCTCGACAAGCCCTTCCTTGCGCACCCCCTTGCTCTT
>SKLD01000316.1 GCA_007123395.1 Opitutales bacterium | reverse complement strand
TTCCGGGCTTCACTCTCCGAGGTCGTGGACGAGGACGCGCGAGTTGCGACCGGCGGCGGCGGCGGTGGTGCGAAGCTGTTCCGGTGTCTCTTCAGCGGAGGCGTCACGGAACCCGCAGACGTTCTTGAAGAAGGGAATGGCCTGCGTGGTGAGGGCGAAGACGGATTTGAATCCCGCCTTGCGTGCTTCGCCGAGGGAGAATTCAACAAGAGTCTGTCCGATATTGCGCGCTTGGTAGGCCGGATGGACGAAGACAGAACCCAGCTCGCACGCCCCTGCCGTCTCCAGTGCGGTGAGGCGGAAACAGGCGATGACACTCTCGTCGATCTCGTAGACAAAGTAGTCCTCGATTTCCCCTTCGACGGCTTCGCGCGTGCGCGGGCGTAGTTCCTCGTTGCGCACGGCTGCCTTCGTGAGGTTGAAGACCGGTCCCGTGTCGGCCCGGCGCGCACGCCGGATTTGCGCGTAGGGGTTGGAGTGAATCATCGATCCGATGCCGACCTTCGAGAAGATTTCGAGGAGGAGCCCGTCGTGGATGCGGCAGTCGATGATGTGCGCGCGGGGGGTGCCGCCCTCGATCGTGCGCACGGCGTGGATCGCTTTGCTGCGGACCTCCGCGTCGATGTCGTCCGGCGAGTTGTCGAGAATGGCGCGCACTTCCTGCACGGCCATGTTGAGCCGGAAGCCGCCATGCACGGTAAGGCCCGGATAGGGGAGGAGAAAAACGACTTTGGAGGCGCTTAGCGCAATGGCTAGATCGGAAGCGAGAAGATCGGAGTTGATGCGCAGGGCCGTGCCGTGGCGGGTGTAGATCAGCGGGCTGACCACGGGGACGATTTCGCGCTCCATGAGCGTGGTGAGCACGGTGGTGTCAATACGTTCAACCTTGCCTGCGAACTGCTGGTCCACCCCCTTGATGATACCCCGCTCGGTGCCGCGCACGGCATTGGTCGTGGAGCAGCGCAGACCGTGCTGTGTGAGCCCCCGCATGATGCGGTGCGTCACGTCACCGGCGGCGGCGACGGCGAGTTCGAGGGTGGCACCGTCTGTCGGGCCATAGCCGCGGGCGTCGCTCACGGTGACTCCGCGCTCGCGGCCGAAGCGCTCCAGTTGTTGTCCGATCCCGTGGCAAAGGACGAGACGGATGCCGAGATTGTGCAGAACCGCAATCTCCAGCATGAGGTTACCGAAGGTTTCGCCGTCGACCGCCGCGCCGTCCACGGCAATAACAAACGTGTGGTTGCGCCACTGCGGCACGTATTTCAGGATGCCGCGCAGATCCGCGGGGTTCAGCTCGCGTGTGTTTTCTCCCGTTTCGGCAGTCATCATGCCGAGAAAAAGCGCTTCCCTGCCTTCCGGCAAGCCCATCGTAGGCGCTGCGGTAACCGAAAGGATGGATAGACGGGGAGGTTTAACCGGATTTTTACAGGGTAAAGTATTGACAGAAGTAATGGGGTTTTCTACCCATATATTCCGAAGACTAAACTTCTGTCTGCGGTTTCGGACTCCGGGACAAGGGTTCCGCGCCGGAAGCACAGCCACCATTACGATCTGGAGCAAATCTCATGAAAATTCTGTTTATCGAAGACCAGGAAGAACTCAATGCAATCGGCTCCATACAGTTGGAAGACCTTGGACACGAGGTCTTTTCGGTTTTTTCCGTATGGGAAGCCCGCGACATCTACGCGCAGCACAAAGACGAACTCGACTTCATCATCGCCGACCACCGGCTGCCGGACGGACTGGGGATTGCCTTTCTTGAGGTGCTCCGGGAGTCGGGTTGCACGATTCCGTGCGCGGTTGTGTCGGGCTGTCTCACACTCGACGAACAGGAGGACCTCGAGCGGCAGGGACTTCCCTTCTTTCTCAAGCCGGTGCTCTACAGCGACGTGCTGACGCAGCTCATGCGGAAGCATGCACCTGCCGCCGCACCGGCACCTCCTCCCGCCGCCCCAGTGGCGGAGACGAGCGGCGCTAATGGATTTGACGACGTTGAGGATGAAGACGAGGGTCTTCTCACCGGCACATCCGGGCGCGGGGGGTTTCTCTCGCGCATTTTCCGGATGGTGAGTTGAGGGGCCCGCCTGTTCTCTCAGTCAAGTTCCTCGACCTCGACCGCGTAGGCCTTTCCGCTCACGACGAGATTGAAGGAGCGTGCCTTGCCCCTCGTTGTGCCTGCGGGGGGTGCCGCCTGCGGTGCGGGGGGGGGCTGGGGCTGGGCGGGCGGAGCTTCAGCCGCCGCAGGTTTCTCTTTCTTGTCGTAGTGCTTTTTGAGTTCCTGCGGAAACATCGCGTGGATGACGCAATGCTCCTCGTCTTGCGGCAATCCGGCCGCTTTCAGTTCCTCGGCGAGGGCCTTCATGCGGGGCTCCAAGAGGTCGGCGGGGCGGCAGTCGACGGGTTCTTTGCCCACGGCCTTGGAGGCGAGCTTGCGCACTTCCGGATCAACTGGGGCCGGAGTCGTCCCGTAATACCCGAGGGCGACGTCTGCGGCGGCGGGGGAGAAATTCTTCCAACGACCGAATTTAACGTTGAGCATGGCCTGCACGCCGACGATCTGGGATGTCGGCGTGACGAGCGGTATCCAGCCAAGCGCCTCGCGCACGACAGGGATTTCGCGGAAGACCTCCTCGAACCGGTCTTCCATCTTCTGCTCTTTGAGCTGGTTGCGGAAGTTGGAGAGCATTCCGCCCGGGACTTGGTAAGTGAGGGCCTCGGTGTCGACGACTTCGTTGCGGATGGAGGTGAAGTTGGATAGCTCGGCGTAGACGCCCTTGAAGTACTCGCGCAGTCGCTTGAGGCGCTCGAGGTCGTATGACGGGGCGCGGGGATGGTCTTCGAGGAGCGAGAGCATGCGCACGGTGTCGGGTTGCGCTGTGCCGTTGGCGAAGGGGGCGATGGAGGTGTCGACTTGGTCGGCCCCCGCCTCGATGGCAGCGTAGTAGGTGGGCGCGCCGAGTCCCGCCGTCTCGTGCGTGTGGACGATCACCGGCAGGCTGCAGTTTTGCTTCAACCCGCGGACGATTTCGTAGCAAATGCGTGGGGGAATGAGGCCGGCCATGTCTTTGACACAAATGGAGTCGCAGCCAAGATCTTCGATCTCTTTGCCCAGCTTGACGAATGTGTCGACGTTGTGCACGGGGCTGGAGGTGTAGCAAATCGTGCCTTGGGCGTGTTTGCCCGCCGCTTTAGTCGCTTTGACGGCCGTGGCGATGTTGCGCATGTCATTGAGCGCGTCGAAGATCCGGAAGATATCCATGCCGTGCCGCGCCGCCGCCGCGACGAAGGCGGTCACGACGTCGTCGGGGAAATTCGCATATTGCACGATGTTTTGCCCCCGCAGCAGCATCATATGGGGCGTGTTCGGCGTGCCTTTCTTGATCGCGTCGAGGCGGTCAAAGGGAAATTCGTCGAGGAAACGGAGTCCCGAGTCGATCGTCGCCCCGCCCCATGTCTCCAGCGCCCCGAAACCGAGGGCGTCGAGATCTTCAAGGGCGGGCAGCATCTGCGCGGTGGCCATTCGCGTGGCGGCAAGCGACTGGTGGCCGTCCCGCAGGACGGTGTTGTTGAAAATGACGGGTTGTGCAGTGGAGGCTGTCATAGGGTTGCATAACTAGTGCTCGGATGAGTTTTGCCAAGAGGTTTCGGCCTGTAATCGGGGGACACACTTTCGGTTGAAAAGCGGGGCGCGATTCTTTCCATTGCCCGATATGCCGATCTACGAGTTTTACTGTCCGCAAAACCACAAGATATATTCCTTCTTCGCCCGCTCTTCCGAGCTTCGCGACCGCGTGCCGCGTTGTCCGGACAATCCGGACTATCCGATGCGCAAGCGTGTCTCCGGCTTTGCCGTGACAGGGCGGGCGAAGGAATCCGGCGAGGGGGACGCGGGCGATTTCGACGACCCGCGCCTTGAGGCCGCCATGGAGCAGATGGAGCGCGAGTTTTCGGGTATTGACGAGGACAACCCCGACCCGCGGCAGCTTGCGCACCTCATGCGCCGCATGTCCGACCTGACGGGCGAAAAACTGCCCGACGCCATGAAAGAGATGGTCGAGCGCATGGAAAAGGGCGAAGATCCGGAAAAGCTGGAAGAGGAATACGGCGATCTCCTCGATGAAGCCGAGGGGATGGACGGCGTAGACGGTGGTGGCGCGGCGGAGGGGCTTGGCGCGGGCGCGGTGGCCCGCGCGTTGCGCCGTCGTCGCGAGCCCGCGCGCGATCCGGTGCTTTATGAAATGAGCGACTACCTGTAAGGCCGCCCACGGGCCACCGTCACCACTCTTGGGCGAGGTGGAGTTCGGCCGTCAGGTTGTGGGCAATGCTTTCGAGTGAGGCGTGCAGTGTGCCCGCGTCAAGGCCGGGCGGAAGGCGCAGCCGGGCGGTGGCTTTGAAGAGAAGCTCCGCGCTCATGGGTGCGGCGAAACGTTCGGTCGTCAGCTCCGTGACGTTGGCGCGGTGGGCGGAGAGCGCACCGAAGATTTCCGCAATGATACCCGGCCGGTCTTGCGCGAGAATTTCAAGACGTGCCTGCTTCGCCCCCGCTTCCACAGGGTAGGGTGCGTCGGCGGTCTCCACCGTCAGCTTGAGGCCGGAGAGCCCGCCCAGCGCCGCGGCCAAATCGTTTTCTGACTCTTCCGGTACTTCCACCCGCACGATGCCGGCGAAGCGGCCGCCGAGCTGACTCATGCGGCTCTCAATCCAGTTGCCTCCGTGGGAGCGCACGCAGTCCGCAAGCCGCGCAACGAGACCCGGCCGGTCTTCCGCGAGAACGGTCATTACAAGTTCCTTGTTCATTGTGCCGCTATCATGTCGAAATGATCTGTCCACGCGATACGAAAAGCGAAGCGGTGTGAGAGCGCGCTTCGGGGCGGTCCTGCGCGGAATCGGTCGCCGCTTTGCACGGAACCCGTTGACTTTAGCGGGACGCATCAAGATAACCGTCGCGCTGGGTTACTAGCGCCCGGTCGCCGCATGCGGCGCAACCGACCACAACATCAATATAAACACACTTCTCATCTTATGAAGCAATACGCCCCGAAAGACATTCGGAATTTCGCAATCGTGGGTCACCAGGCATCCGGCAAGACGATGCTCGTTGAGTCCATGCTCCGCTGCGCGGGCCGGACCAACCGGCTCGGAAGCATCGAAGCAGGATCAACAGTGTCTGACTATCATGTGAGCGAGAAACAGCGGAAAATCTCGGTGCATGCCTCCATCATGAACGCGGAATGGATGGACAAGAAGCTCAACATTCTCGACACGCCTGGCTACCTCGACTTCATCAGCGAGGCGCTCGGGGCGCTGCGCGTCGGTGATTTCGCCATGGTCACGGTGAACGCTTCCGCCGGTCCGGAAATGGGCACTTCCAAGGTTTGGGAGTTTGCCGACCGCTTCGAGTTGCCGCGCGTCATCGTCGTCAACGGCGCGGACAAGGAGCACGTCGATTTTGACCTCGTCCTCGAATCTTTGCGCGAGCGCTTCGGCCGCAATGTCTTTCCAATGACGCTGCCGCTCGATGCCGGGCCGGGCTTCCACCGCGTCCTCGACGTCCTGCGCAACGGAGAATGTGTCTACGCCAAGGATGCGAGCGGAAAGTTCACCGAAAAGCCCGTCTCGGGCGAAGACGCCGAGCGGGTCAAGGAACTGCACCGCGAGCTGATCGAGTTTGTCGCGGAGTCCGACGACACCCTTCTGGAAAAATTCTTCGATGAAGGGACCCTCAGCGAGGAGACCATGCGCGCAGGCATCCATACCGCGGTGCAGACACAGGCCTTCATTCCCCTCTTTGTTACTTCAGCGGAGACAAACGTTGGCGTGGCGCGTCTGCTCGATTTTGTCGCGAAATACGGATCCTCGCCGGTCGACCGCAAGAAGGTTCCCGCCTTCGACGAGAGCGGGAATGAGACCCTCATCGCCCTCGACGACCCGGAGCCCGCCTGCTATGTTTTCAAGACGCTCAGCGAGGCGCATGTTGGAGAGCTCTCCTTTTTCCGCATGTATTCGGGCAGCATCAAGGCTGGCATTGACGTCTACAACTCTGACCGCCGCATTAACGAGCGCCTTGGCCAGATCTTTCATGTCAACGGTCACGAACGCACCTCCGCCGACTTCGTGGGCCCCGGCGATATTGGCGCCGCCGTCAAGCTGCGCGACACGCACACCGGCAACACCCTAAGCAGCGTCAAGCGCCACGTCACCCTCCCGCCGGTCGCATATCCCAAGCCGAATATCCACGGGGCTCTGCGGCTCAAGGCGAAGGGCGACGAAGACCGCCTCGGCGCCGGACTCTCCACTTTGCACGAAGAGGACCCCACGTTCCTATACCGCAACGACCCCGAGACACGGGAGACCGTCCTCTCCGGGCAAGGCGAGCTGCACCTCGCCATCATCCTCGAACGGCTCAAGCGCCGCTTCAACGTTGACGTCGAACTCGTCGAGCCACGTGTGCCCTTCCGCGAGACGATCAAGAAAAAGGCTGACTCCAAATACCGCCACAAGAAGCAATCCGGCGGAGCGGGACAGTTTGCCGAAGTGTGGATGCGCATCGAGCCCCTCGCCCGCGACAGCGGGGTCGAGTTCACCAACTCGCTCGTCGGCCAAAACGTCGACCGCGTCTTCGTCCCTTCCGTGGAAAAGGGTGTCAATGCTGCCTGTAACGAGGGTGTCCTCGCCGGTTACCGCATCGTCGATCTCAAGGTCGATTTCTACGACGGCAAGATGCATCCCGTCGACTCCAAGGATGTCGCCTTCCAGATCGCCGGCAAGGCGGCCTTCCGCGAGGCCTTCCTCGCCGCTAAACCCTGCCTCCTCGAGCCGATCTGCAACGTCACCATACGCGTGCCCGAAAACTACGTCGGCGACGTCATGGGCGATATCTCCAGCCGCCGCGGGCGCATCCAGGGTGTCGACGCCGAGAGCGGGCTTCAGGTCATTAGCGCGCAGGTCCCTCAGGTCGAACTCTACCGCTACTCCACCGCCCTGCGCTCCATCACCGGCGGCCAGGGCGTCCACGAGGAAGCCTTCTCCCACTACGAGGAGATGGACTCCGTCCTCGAGCAGAAAGTCATCGCCGAAGCCAAAGCCGCCAAAGAAGCGAGCCACTAGACCGCTTCGCAACCTGCGATATCCCAATAGCCGCCATATCAACCGCCGTGAAATTTCTAATTTCTTGAAGAAATAATCTTGTGTTTGTGGAGCGGGTCCTTCATGGATTTTTCCAAGATGGGAGAAATCAGAATAAAACGTGAGGACGGGCCGGCGGTTTATCATGTGACATCGCGGGTGATTCAGAAGCGTCGCTTGCTGGCAGAGGGCCAGCGGGAGGTGTGGGTGGCGGCGCTGCACCGCGCGGCGGAGTTCAGCGGGGTGGAAGTGATCACCTACTGTGTGCTGGAGACGCACTTCCATATTCTTGTGCGCATTGATCCGGCGGCGCGGCAGTGCGACGACGCCACCTTGGTGCGGCGCTACCGCGCCCTCTACGGGGCTTCGCGGGCGCAGTGGAGCGGACTCAACGCGGACGAGCTGGCGCATGCGCTGGCCAACGATCCGCCGGAAGTGGCGGAGGCGCTGCGTGAGCGGCTGCGCCGACGCATGGGGGACATCTCGGAGTTCATGCGCACGTTGCGGCAGCGCTACACGCGGTGGTTCAATCTCGCGCACGGGACGGCGGGGACTTTGTGGGCGGAGCGCTTCGGCAGCTTGCTTTTGGAGGACACGCCGTGGCTGGTGGGCCTGATCGCGGCCTACATCGACCTGAACGCAGTGCGCGCGGGCCTTGCGGATCTGCCGGAGAACTACCGCTGGTGCGGCTACACGGAAGCGCTGGCGGGAAAGGAGGAGCTTTGCCGTGCGCTGGCCGCCTGCTTTCCGGCGGCAAAGGACACGGCGGAGGCGCTCGCGCGCTACCGGTTGCTGATGCTCGGAAAGGGAGCTGCCGCGAAGGGCGACGGCACGGGCGCGCGGATCGACCCGGAGGCGTTGCTGGAAGCGGTGAAGAACGGCGGGGAGCTGCAGCCGCACGAGTTGCTGCGGCTGCGCGTGCGGTTTCTCACGGAAGGGCGGGCGCTCGGTTCAAGCGACTGGCTGGAGCGTGGCGAAGGGGCGCGCGCTCTCGCTCACTTGGATCGTCCGCCGCCGTGCCGACCTGTCGAACTGCTCGACAACGTCGATCTCGTCGTCGCTCGCTCTCGGGCGAGGTATTGTGCGCTGGAAGACCCGCGTGGGTGAGATCCGGCGCAGGTAAAGCGGGATGGTATGCCGTTGCGCTGGCTGGAGTGATCCATTTGTCTGGGTGGCATGGCAAAGAAAGCTTTGATGGTGGGATGGACGACGGTGGACAGCGCGGATGCGGCGGAGGCCTTGGCGCGCCGTGCGGTGGACGCGGGTCTGGCGGCCTGCGCGCAAGTGGACGGGCCTGTGCGCAGCTACTACGAGTGGAAGGGCAAGGTGTGCGACGACCGGGAGTGGCGGGTAACCTTTAAGTTCGCGGAGGCGCGAGCGGAAGCCCTGGAGTCTTGGCTGGGTGGCGCCCACGCCTACGATACTCCTCAGTGGGTGGCCTGCCGCGTCGACCGGGTGGCGGAAGCTTACCACAAGTGGGCGTTGGAACAGTGCATGGGCGCGGGCGGTCTTGAGGACGGGCCTCACTGAAGCGCACGCCTTTTTTGCCTTGGAAAGTGCTTGCCTCGGGCGGGGCGGAGCGTTCTGCTGCCCGGTTTTCAATGTAAGGAAATCATGTCTCAGCATCCCAGTTTCAAGGTCGGCGGCAGCGGAAAGAAGAAGCGTCGCAACGTGCTCAAGCGCTTCGAGCGTGTCGCGCTGCTCCGGCGGCGCGGCGAATGGAGTGACGGGGATCGCGTCGTCGGTCTGAAAAAGACCCAGCCCGACGACTGATTCGGGCGTCAAGCCCGCGCGTCGTTTTTGCAGCGACCGGACCCACCGGTTCTATCGGCGGCTCCGGTCCTTACATTGTACGAGATTGTCCGTCTTCGGCGGAAATTCTCCCGAGGCCCCCGGATTTTGTCAGAGCGGGCTTGCTTTTACTGAAATACTTCCTAAGGGAGTTCAGATGATCCAGTGTGCGGATATTGCTTAACCTCGACCATTAACCGAACCATAACAATGAAGACAGGACTACTTCGTCTTGCGCCGTTCATCTGCATGATGCTCTGGCCTCTTTTCCTTTCCGCCGATGTCGTTGAGACAACGGACGGCTCGCGTCTTACCGGCCGTGTGGTCGGGATCCACGACGGTGTGCTCACGCTTGAAACCACCTATGCGGGAACGCTTGAAATACGCATGTCCGAAGTGACGGCGTTTTCGACCGACTCAGATGTGTCGGTGCGGCTTGAAAGGGGTGACGTCCTTGTCGGCCCGGTGCGTCGCCGTGCGGAGGGAGAGGTCGAGGTCGCGACCCCTGGGGGGCCTGTGCGCGCCCGCACGGCCGATGTAACCGCAGGTTGGCAACCCGGCGAACGCGATCCCGCTGTTGTTGCGCGCGAGGCTGAGATCAAAGAACAACTGCGCCGCTGGCGATATGAAGCCGGTCTGGACTTTTCGGGACGCGAAGGCAACAGCGACCGTATGGCGGCGAGCGCCCGCTTCCGTGCCCGACTGGAGGGGCCGACGGACCGCCTCGAGTTCTACACGATTTACAGCTACGCCGAGGAGAGCAATGCGACCACTGATCACCGTGCCGTCGGCGGGCTTTCCTTCACCAGCTTTTTCCTCGATAACCTTGGTTGGTACGTGCGCCAGGAGCTGGAATACAACGAGCCTGAAAACATCGATCTCCGCTCCACTTCCGCCCTCGGTCTCACCTACCGCTGGTTCAACGAGCCGCGCCACCGTCTCGAGACCCGCGCCGGTCTCAGCTATCGTCATGAATCATACTCCACGGGTGGAACGGAGAATTTCCCCGGCATGGAGTTCGGCATCCTCAACTACTGGCGCTTTGCTGATTGGGGCGAGGTCACCACCGATCTCGCGTTCGTTCCTAGTTTTGATGATTTCTTCGGCGAGTATCTGGTGACGCACGATTCCGGGGTGAACATGCCGCTCGGGCGTTCGGATTTCTGGACTCTCCGCCTCGGCCTTGAGAACCGCTACAACAGCTCGCCGGACGAAGGCCGGAAAAAAATGGATACGATGTATTACGTTCGCCTGCTTCTGCGTTGGGACTGAGAAGTGCGGCCCTTTATGCTTTGTTTCTAACCTCAAAGAAAAATAGAAGGGAATTATCACCATGGAAGAGTGGCTGAAAGAACAATGGGAACACCTCCTCGAAGTGGGGCCGGGAATCGCCGTGCAGCTGATTTCCGCAATCCTCATCTTCCTTATCGGTAAGTGGGTCGCCGGAAAGCTCGCGAGCGGCATGCGCGCGGTCATGACCAAGCGCAGTGTTGATCCTGTGCTGATCGGATTTTTGTCCAGCCTCGCGTATTATATCCTCATCGTCCTTGTCGCCATCGCGGCTATCGGGCAACTGGGCGTGCAAACAACCTCATTCATTGCTTTGGTTGGTGCCGCCGGTCTTGCCGTTGGTTTCGCCTTACAGGGTGCGCTGTCGAACTTTGCGTCGGGCGTCCTCATCATCATCTTCCGTCCCTTCAAGGTCGGAGACTTCATCGACGCGGGCGGTATGATGGGCATTGTCGAAGAGATCGGCATTCTCGTCACGGAAATGCGCACGCCTGACAACAAGAAGGTTATCGCGCCCAACTCCAGTATTATGGGGGCTGTGATTACCAACTTTTCGGCGAAAGACACCCGCCGTGTCGACCTCGTTTACGGTGTGAGCTACGATGACGACCTCGATAAGGTCATTGCGCTGATCAAAGAGGTGCTTTCCGAGGACAAACGTATTCTTGAAGATCCGGCGCCGACGGTCGGTGTGCTGGCACATTCTGACAGCAGCATCGATATTGCCGTGCGTCCTTGGGTGAATAAGGCTGACTACTGGGATGTATTCTTTCACCTTAATCTTGAAATGAAAAAGCGGTTCGACGCCGCCGGGATCACCATTCCCTTCCCGCAGCGCGATGTGCATCTCTTCCAAGAGAAGGCATAGAGCCCGTACCAAGTTTGTTCGATTCAAACGCCGCCCCCACACCGGGCGGCGTTTTTTTGCGCGGAATTTGGAGGCGGCGGTTGCATCTCTGCCAAGATCCGTCTAAAAGATACGGTTTCGTTCAAAGCAAACTCAAACCTCCGGCTATCAACCATGGAATTTGACGCAAACAAAATTGAATATCCTCCGTTTTCGCTCCGCCGTCTTCTCGAGACGTCTTTCGGGCGAGGCAATGGTGAACGCGTGTGCATTCTCATAGACCTCCCCGATCCCGCGGAGATGAAAGACTTCGCCTTTCTCGAAAACCCCGCCCTCTCTATTCAGAACTACGGCTACGAAGTTTTTTATAAGGGACTGCAGGACGGCGGTCTCGAAGAGATGAACTATAAGGGCGGTGAGATCTATGCCTACAAGGAAACGGGCGGGAGTAATCTCGACATGGACGACGAATGCTATGCTCCCGACGGGCGGCAACTCAGCCTCGACCGGGACATTTACCCGAATTATGACCTGATTCTATGCGTCTCGACCTTCTCCGCCACGGCACCGCTTACGGCCAAGGCAAAGGAGTTCGGTTTCCGTGGGGCGACGCTGCACGGTCTCAACCAGATCATTTTAGAGACTGGTCTGAGCGTCAATTACGAGGAAGTCAGCGCGCGCACAGAGCAACTCCGCCACGGTCTCACCCGCGCCGACTGGTTTGAGATCGACTTCGTCGTTGAGGGCAAGAAGACAACGCTCCGTCTTCTCACCAACGGTCAAGAGGCGCAGAAAAGCCACGGCCTTTGCCCGCCCGGCAAGCCTGACGTCGCCAACCTACCGGCCGGTGAGGTGTATTATGTGCCGGAGGGCGCGGAGGGGAAGTTCCCCTTCAAATACGACGAAGAAACTCTCGGGCTGCTCACCGTGGAGGATGGCAAAATCATGCACAGTCGTCTGATCTACGGGGATTACGGGAAAATCAAAGAGCACAACGAGAAGCTTGCTTACGACCCCATGGTCGGCGCGCTCGGCGAATTGGGCTTCGGCACACAAGTGTTGCCTTTCAGCGGTCGTGACATCCAAGACGAAAAGATTCTCGGGACTATTCATATCGCGACCGGTCGTGACGACCACCTTGGCGGAAAGTTGACACCCGATCTCTTCAAGGAAAAGTCACACGCCTCCCACGATGACGTGCTCTACGCGCCGCACAAAACCCCCGAGGTCAAAGTCCCCGAAGTGCGCATGCACCGCGACGGCAAGACCACCGTCATCATGGGTAACTACAAGCCCGGCGAATACATGGTCGACCTCCTTACCCGCGGCGAGGCGGCAACGGTCTAGCGGGACGCTTCGGCTACCTCCGTCGGAGCACGGACATTCCTGTCCGTGAGCGGCTGTCGAGCGCGGTGGACCGGGGACAGGAATGTCCCCTCTCCGGCGGCCCCAATCGGCAAATCACCGATCCTCAAGAATCGCTTCGATCCATTTCCGGTGCGGGCCGGAGAGGGTGACGGCATCAATATGGCGAAGAGGAACCCAGTGCCATTGACCGTTTCTCGGCGGGCTCGGCAGGGCAGCGGTACCGGGGAGCTGCGGCAGCCGGGCGCGGAAAATTTCTTCAGTGATGCGATGGTGGGTGATGGCGCGTACGCCGCGGTGGAGCTGTTCGCCGGGCTGTGCGGCGGGGATGTCGTCGGCGAGCGGCAGCTCGCAGATAGCGCGGAGGCGGCGGCCGTTGGGCGCGCCCTCGTGCAGGAGGAGATGTCCGTCACGTTCGATCCAGAGGCGCTTGACGTCGACTTTGACGGTGGCGCGGCGCACGATCCGCGGCCGTTTCTCCGCTTCGTTTCCGGCGCTGGCACAGCCTGCGCGCAGGGGGCAGATGAGGCAGGCGGGCTTGCTTTTGCGGCAAACGGTAGCGCCCAGTTCCATCATTGCCTGGTTGTGGTCCCCGGGATGGCGTGGATCGAGAAAGGCTTCCGCGAGCGGGCGAAAGGCATCGACAGCCTCTTGGTTGGAGCGGAACTCCGTGTCATCTCCCCGTACACGCGCGAGTACGCGCACGACGTTGCCGTCGATGACGGGCACGGGCTCGCCGAACGCAATGCTCGCCACGGCAGCCGCCGTGTAGGGGCCGATACCTGGCAGCTTTTTCCAATCAGCGGCGATGCGCAGGGGTGCGTCCATGCCCTCTATCTCCTTGGCGAGACGGTGTAGATTCCGTGCGCGGGAGTAGTAGCCGAGGCCTTCCCATGCCCGCAGGACATCGGATTCCGGGGCCTTGGCGAGGGCGATGAAGTCCGGGAATCGAAGCATCCACCGCTCGAAATACGGCAGTACGGTTTCGATACGCGTCTGCTGGCACATGAACTCCGAGACAACCGTGCGGTAGAGCGACGGTTCCGTCCGCCAAGGCAGCGGGCGTTGGTGCCGCCCATACCATTCGCGCAGGGTGCCGCGCAGTTTCTTGAGCTTCGTGGCCTCCGCAGATATCGATTTTTCCCTCACGCGGGCTTGGGTAATTTGCGCTCGCGGATCATGTTCATGACCTCGTAGGGCGGGCGGCCCGCTTTGTGGAGTTCGGCCATGGCTTTCATGTAGGGATCCATCTTGCCGTAGACGAAGCGGTACCCTGAGCACAGGTAGTTGAGCCCGGGTTCGCCTTCCGGTGTGAGGAGAAAGCGGTGCTTGGGGCAGCCCCCGTTGCACGTGAAGCGGAACTCACACTCACGGCAAAAGCGCGGCAGGAGGCGCGACTTGTCGTTGCCGAAGCCAGTCTGGAAGGCACTGTCCACCATCGACGTCATCGACGCATCCGCAATGTTGCCGAGGCGGTAGCGCGGGTAGACGTAGTGGTCGCAGGAGTAGAGCGAGCCGTCGTGCTCGAGGGCGAGATTGCGGCCGCATTCCTCGTTGTGAACACACACGCCGCCGGGCACGCCTGCCCATTTGCCCAGCGCGGTTTCAAACATCTGCACGTAGACAATGCCGACGTCGCGCCGGATCCAGCGCTTAAAGATCTGCCACATGAAGCGTCCGTAGGCCTTGGGCCCGACGCTCCACGAAGTCACGGGGGCCTTCAGATTTTCGTCTTCTTCCTCAAAGCGTGGCGGCGTGGCATGGCTGAGACCGAGCTTCTCCGCCTCGGCGTCGGGCAGCCGCTCGATGATGGGGATGAACTGCATGTGGCGCGCACCGGCCTCGCGCAGGAAATCGTAGACCTCCGCCCCTTTGTCGGCGTTGACTGCGTTCACGCAGGTGAGGGTATTGAAGTCCACGCGGTGGCGTTTGAGCACCTCAAGGCCGCGCATCACCTCGCGGAAACTCCCTCTCCCGTTGCGCGTCACCCGCAGGGCGTCGTGCATCTTTTCCGGCCCGTCGATGCTGATACCGATGAGAAAATTCTCCCGCTTCAGAAAGGCCCCCCATTCGTCGTCGAGGAGCGTGGCGTTGGTCTGGAAGGCGTTCTCAATGGTTCGCCCGCCCGCGTATTTCTTTTGGAAGCGGACTGCCTTCTCGAAAAACTCCAACCCGCAAAGAGTGGGTTCGCCGCCTTGCCACGCGAAAACCACCGGCCCGCCCCCCGGCGGCTGTGCCTCAATGTAACGGCGCACGTAGGTTTCGAGAAGCGCCTCGTCCATCTTCCACTTCTCGCCGTCGCCGAACAAAACCTCCTTCTCGAGGTAAAAGCAGTAGGTGCAGTCCAGATTGCACTTCGGCCCGATCGGTTTCACCATAATGTGAAACGGCGCGGATGCAGGGCTCTCTCCAATCCATCTCGGGGTTGCAGTCATTTGCAGCCAGTTTCGCCCGCCTGCCTCTTCCCTGACAAGGGCAATCGGGAACCTTCGCGGGATGGGGGCACGGACGACCCGAATTTTCGTAAGTTCGCTGCGAACTTGCTTTCACGCTCTTCGAACAGACCGGTGATCTTCGCCCTACCGTGCCTTGTCGGCTCGTCGAGACCGGCGGTTTTGCCGAGGTTGGCACCAGCTCGTGACGCGGTCCCTTGGCGTGCATACGGTGCACATGAGCGAACATTACTCGCCTCTTGGCCTCCCCATGCAGCCGTATTCGCTGCCATTGTTCTCCATTGCCTTCCGTAGTGTCTCCGAAATCGGCGGAGCCAGCATCCCCGCGAAAACGTACACAATGGTAAAATGAGATGCATTCCCCGGCGGCGGGAGCGACGGATAAAGTCTCTCAATCTGCAATAGCCGCCCGGAGTCAAATTTGCCAGTAGCTCAGAGAAAATTAAAACACAGTGGTAAACCAATAGATTAAAGAGAGAACAAATGGATTTTCGCTTAAAGATGCTCATTCAGTAATATGCAGGAAATCATTTTTCTTTGAGCTTCATATTCAGTCCCGGATTGGGTGGGCGGTGGGTGGATGAGCTTGTTGGGCCGGGTGTCACTTGCGGGTGGACTTGGCAGGGGTGGTTGCCCAACGTGGGACTTATGCGGGTAGGCTTTTGCGAGTTGGACGAACCTTTGCGTGTCGGCGGCCTGGAGGGGGCGTGCCGTGGTTTGGAGGCGGCTTTATGTCGGGCGGGGCATGAGGTGGCCGCCCTTGGCGGCGGCTCTTCGGATGAAGATATGCGGTCTTGCGCGGTGGTCCACTTCCACGGCTTGTGGTCGTTAGCGCACGCGGGTGTGGCGCGGGGGCTGCGGCGGCTGGGGGTGCCGTATGTGACGTCTCCGCATGGCATGCTGGAGCCGTGGGCATGGCGGGCGAAGCGCTGGAAGAAGTGGCCGTATTTCCACCTCATCGAACGGCGGAAGATGGCACATGGCCGCGCCGTTCTCGCCACGGCGGAGCAGGAGGCCGCGCGGTTGGAGCGGTTTTTTCCGCGCTCGCTCATCCGCACATTGTCGCTGGGCAGCGATCTCTCCCGCGCGCCGGACTACACGGCGGCGCGGGCGGAGCTGGGCTGGTCTGAAGACGAGCGTGTGATCCTCTACCTCTCACGCATCCATCCGAAGAAGGGGCTCAGGGAGTTGTTGCTTGCACTGGGCGAGTTCGAAGCGGAGCGCCTGCGTGCGGCGAAGGTCCGGATCGTCGTCGTGGGCGACGGTCCGGCGGACTATGTCGCGGAGTGCCGGGGGCTCGCCGCCAAGCTGGAAGACCGGCTCTCGCTGGAGTGGCTCGCCGGCGTGTGGAGTGACAAGAAGTGGCGCTATCTGCAGGGTGCCGATCTCTTTGCCCTGCCCACGTATTCGGAAAACTTCGGGATCGTTGTGCTGGAGTCCTGCGAAGTCGGCACGCCCGTATTCACGACCGTTGAGACCCCGTGGACGCCGGTGGCGGAGGCGGGCTTCGGGTGGGTCGTTGCGCCCGGCGTATCTGCCGCCCGCGCGGTTCTCGGGGAGTTTTTTGAAACCCCGCGAGCCACTGTCGAAGACCGTCGCCGCTGTGCGCAGTGGGTGCGGGAAAACTATAGCTGGGATGAAATAGCGAGCGGCTACATTGCCCTCTACGAAGAAACGGCCGGAGCGGTGCGCTGACTTGTGCGCGGCGGATCGCGCGGACCTTGCGCCGCCGCTGCCCGACCGGCCGCCACTGACGGCGGTCGGTCGGCAAGCCGTTCCGGCTACAGGTGCCTGCCTATGGCGACCAATTCAGAAGTCGAAATCGGGAAAGATCGTTCCGAACTCAATGGTGGTAGAGGGAGCGGTGCCGTTGGGCCAGAATTCGAGAACACCTGCGAGTATATCGGCCTCGAAGTAGGCCCATGAACCGCCGCCCGCACTGATGAACATCCATCCGCTGAGCATGAAGGTGAACTCATCGGTCTCCTCGTCATCAAATTCGGCGTAGGTCACGAAGCGATCATCAATGTAGATATTGCCGAGGCGTTCGTCGGCAGAGTGGAACCATAGGCCGCCAGAGTCCCATGAAGCCAAGGGATAGAGAAATCCGAGGCCGGGACTGAAAATCCATCCGCTGTCCTCGCTGATACGCTCGAAGAAACCGAGCCACGGCTGCCACAGTAGATCAAACTCGCCTTCGGTGAGGCTGCCCGCTGTGCGGAAGAGGCGGTCCTGGGCATCTTCCTCGTACCTCTCATGATATTCGACGAGTTCGAATTCGGCGACGACGCGTGCGCCTCCGTTGCCGAAGCCCCCCATCGTTTCGCTCTCACGCTCGATTGTGCGGATCAGCCCGACTCCGGGTGCAAACCACAGCGTGGTATGGAGTTCCGATGTGATGGTGAATCCTGCGAAAATCTCCTGCTCGAAGGTCTCCACGTCTTCGACGCGCAAGGCTTCGAAGGTCCCGGCGGGGACGGTGACCGTCTCAATTTCAGCCAAAGTCAGCTCGCGTTTGATCTCCAAGACTTGGTCGCCCATCCCGAAGCCACCGTCCATACGCGTCTCCCGCTCGAAGGTTGTGACAAAAGTCTGGCCGAGTTCTCCGGAGGCGGGGAGGAGCATCGGATCGCCTTTGTTGATGTTCGTAATTGCAAAGGCTTCGCCCATGATAAAGACGGTGCCGTCGGTTCGCCGGTAGCGCACGCCGTCAGCGCCGATGAGGACAAGGCTGTCGATATTGAAGCGTGCCGTGCCTATCGGTGTCGGCAGGTAGGTGACCACGCGTTGGATCGATTCGGTGATCCCGCCGGATTCGGATTGGATACGCGTTTGGTATATCCATTCAGCATTCATCAAAGCATCTTCCTCTTCTTCGCCGTCGAAGGCCGGATCCTCCATCTGCCCGGCAAAGAAGGAAGTATGCCCGTCGACGAGCATATTTGCGAAGTAGGGCCGCAGGTCGATGGTTTCGGCGTGGGCGGGTGCCGCGAGGAAGGCCAACGCGGCACACAGGCTGAGAGACTTGGTCATTTGTTTCATCGGTATCGTGATTTCTGTCAGATTTAAGAAACGTTACGCAGTGAAGCCGGAGGGACTCAAACGGTTCTCTCTCTGTTATGGATATTATAAGGGACGCTTATATTTTTGCGGGGATGACTTTAGCCTTGTTTCGTGCCCGGCTCCTCATGTCGCTAGAGGAGCGTTACCGCAGTCGAACTATGCCTGAACGTATCAGCGCTCCAGCCATACGGGCGGTTCGGCTGCTGCCTCGCGGTCCCGCCATTCGCTGTCGGTCATCCAATGATCATGCGCGAACTCGAAGTAGGGCATGACAGACCCGTGACAGAGGATTTTGTGTCCATTCCATGGATACAGAGCGTAGATTGTGCGCGGGCGGCCGGCGGCGACATGGAGAATCTGCCCCGCCTGCGGGTTTTCGTGGATACCTGCGACGCGGGGAGCGTCATCGACCGGGGTGAGCCAACTGTTTCCGTCGTAGAGCATGACGTAGGCCAGCTCTTTTCCATAGTTGCGGATAAACGCGGCTTCCCGGTGCGACCATTCACGTCCGCGCAACTGCTTGTGCGCAAGGGATTCGAGGGTGAGCGCGAGTTCACGCAGCGTTATCCATCGTTCGGCGATGGAATCGCGTTCGATGGACTCCGGGCTAAGCAATCGTTTCCATTCGGCTCGCAGGTCTTCGTTGAGGCATGCTTTGATGAATGCCAGATCATCGTCGGTCCATTCTTCATCCGTGCGCCATCCTCGGTTGGCTGCGTTCCAGCGCTCATTCATCTCAAAGCCGCGGTAGTCGAGAAGCATGCTCCACTCCGGGCGATGGGAATGCTCTCTTATGTAGGCGCGCTCGCCACCATTTGCATTCATGTATGTGCGGAGAAGAGAGAGATGGTTTTCAAGGCGTACAATCCTGCCTATCGCACCGACGTTGAACACGCCTGCGGCGTCGAAGGCGCGATAGGCATCGGCGGCCAACCGGGCCATGCGTCCGAAAAACTCGGGGTTGGGCTCGACAAAGCCCGGCGGCGGTTCGGTCAGACCGAGGTAGAACGCGCCCCGGGCCGCGACAAGGCTCAGGGCATTGCGCATCTGCGCCCACGAGGCGAGAGCGGTTTCCGTTGATTTCCGCGCCCATGCTTCGCCGCGCATCCATGCGGGTGCCTCCGGTTCGGCTTCCTCGAATAGTGCTTCGAGCGTGTTGAGGTATCTGGCGTAGAGGGTGTCCTGCTCCAAAAAGACGCGGTTGGCGGGGTGTTCCCACGCTTCTCTCCATTTCGTGTTCACCGGGTCCGAATGGTCGCGGGGCCTCCGGGTCCGCTCCTTGCCCAGTGCGCGCAGCGACTTACGGGAGGCAATAATATCGAGGGCTTCGGACTCCCCCGTTTCCTCCATGCGCTCCCGCGCCCACGCGGATCCAAGAAAAAACGCCCAGTCCAATCCAGTCGGCAGGTTGCGGCGGGGATGGACGGCCTCAAGGACTTGTTGAAATAGCAATGCGGCGGTCGATCCGGAACGGCACGGCGCGCAGCCATTGCAATGCTCTGAAATGGTCTTGGAAAAACGTATAGCGGTTGTAGAAGCCGACCGGACGCATGCGGCGGAAGTCGATGGCAATGAAGTCGTTTGCGGCCGGAGCGAGCCACGGGGGCAGCCAGACGGTGTCGGCGGCAATGATTCGATGCACGGTTTCTTCCACATCCTGCCGGACTGCTTCATCGAGAAACTCCGGGGTCTCTCCGAGAACCACCAACGCGGGCCCGAGCACGCGCTGGATGTGGGCGATTTCGTCGGCATAGTCCTCCGGATTATAGAAGCCACGGAATCGGTCTGGATCCATAACGGCATCCCAAATTCCGGAGAGGTATTCCCGCAGAAGCTTGGCTTCGCGGACGGCGGCTCTTTGCAGGGTGGCTTCGAGCAGGACGTGAAAGCCGTTGAGAAGTGAATCGCTCGTAATGAAGTACGGCAGGCCGCGGTTTTGGTTGTAGATCTCGAAGCTCTGCTTGAGGACGCGGTCCCGCGCGACAAAGAATCCTTCGGTTCTCAGTCGTGCGATCTCCTCCCCCGTCACCCCGGCATGAAAGGCGGATTCGGTCCAGTCGTATGTTTCGCCGGGCGGCCACGTCCGCAACGGATGGTCACGGCGGGCATTCCAGAGCGCCTCGCGTTGCTCCGGAGAGAGACCGCCCAGCCATTCTTTCCGGATTTCGCGGTATGCCTCGATGTCTTCCCGTGTGGCTGTTTCCGGGTCCGGGATAGGCGGAGGAACCGGCGGGGTCCCGGAAGCCGACGCAAGGGGGCTCAGAAGGCAAAGCGACAGAGCAAAGGAAAGTGAAAGAGGCGGAGTCGGTGGGCGCATGGCATTATTGTGTTGATCCGCGGGTGATCACAGCGACGCTGCGCCGAAATTCCAAGCTCTTGCAGTTGGAACCACGAATCCCTCCTCCTCAAAGTGAGTGTCGAAAGCGAAGGCGCGGCGCAGATGATTGCGTCGCATGTGGTCGAAGCTTGCGATATCCACGAGACTCAAACGTCGGCGTCAACTGATTCTCCATTGCCCTTGCCCGGCGGGTAATTGAATTTGCGTCCGAATCATGGAGGCAGAGCGGCGCAGTCATGCCGACCTGTCAACGGAGTGTGATCTTGTGGCGGGTCGCGCTCGCGGCGCGAAGTTTCACCGCAGACCCGTGCGGCGGCGGAGGAACCATTCGGAGGCGAAGAGGGCGGCGAGGAGGAGGAAGAAGGGCCAGTTGCGTGTGAGGTAATGGCGCGACTCGACGAGGGGGATCTCCTCGGAGAGGGGGATTTCGCTGAGGCGGCGGGCGTCCTGCCAGTCGAGATAGCGGCCGCCGGTGAGGCGGGCGAGGTCGCGGAGGGCGGCTTCGCGCAGGCGGGTGTCGGCAAACTCCGCGCCGCCGGGGGCGGCGGCGAAGAAAGCTTCGGGGGTGAGCACTTCGCCGTCGGCGAACTCGATGCGGTAGTCAACGCGGTATTCACCGGGGCGGGTGGGCTCGATGTTGCCGCGGAAGAGGCCGGGTTCGAGGCTGTCGGGCTGGAGGAGGATCTCGTCGCGGCGGTCGCCGGGGCCTTCGACGGTGGCGGTGACGCGGGCCTCACGCTCGGGGCGGAAGTCGCTGCCGCGCACGGAGACGTCGAGGGCGGCCGTGTCTTCGGTGGAGACGCGGCTGCCGCGCAGGGGCACGGCGACGCGCGGGCGGGCGCTGGAGGCGAGCCAGAGGAACTTGCCCGACCAGAAAGCGCGGTGTTGCTCGTAGCCGCGGCGGCTGTCGAGGCGCCAGCGCCACGTGTCGGCGGTGCCCATCCATGCGACGCGGCCGCCGCCGTAGGCTTGGACGGCGGCAAAGACTTCGTCGCCGTCGCGCGAGGTGGCGAGGGGCACGGCACCGCGTTTGGGTTCGCCGCCGTAGGCGGGCAGGCCACCGGCGAGAAAGACACCCGGGCGTTGGAAGAGGACGCCGCGCGGGCCTTCGGTGAAGACGGGGTCGGCCTCGAGGGAGAGGTGGCGGTCGTCGCGCACAGCGACGGGCCGGGCCGCGCGCACGGGGAGCATGCCGACGAGGTCTTCGGCGTCCGTCGGCACGGGGCCGACGGCGAGAAGCCCGCCGGCGCGGTTGGCGACGAGGGCGCGGAGGCCTTCGAGGGCGGACTCGTTGAAGCGCGGGGCCGTGGCAAGGTCGAGGACGACGGCGTCGAACTGAAGAAAGAAGCTGCCGTCGTCGGGAAACTCTTCGACGGGCTCGACGTCTCTACCGCCGCCGTTTTCGCCGGGGCCGGACCACGTCCAGATATCCTCGGCGGTTTGGATGAGGCCGTAGAGGTCGATGCGGTCGTCCTCGGCGGCGACTTGCCGGAGGAAGCGGAACTCGGGCCGCAGGCGTTCGGCGAGATAGAGGACGCGGAAGCGGTCGGGCTCTTCGACTTCGACGGTGGCGTAGTCCTGGTCGGTGGCCGGGTTGGTTCCCTCGACCGTGTCGGCAATGCGCACGCGGTAACTGTGGAAGCCGACGGGCGGCGGCGGTACCTCGAAGCGCAGCGTCTCTTCTTCCCCGGCGGCGAGGCGCACGGGCAGGGTGTCGATGCGCGAGGCACCGTGGAGCAGCTCGACGTCGACCTCGATGTCCCGCCCGAGGGTGTTGCGCACGGTGGCTTCGAGGCCGAAAGGCTGGCGGGCGTCAACGCTCAGTCGTGTGCGCGTGAATTCGACGGAGAGGTCGCGCGGGCGCCCGGGCGTGCCCACGCCGACGGCGGTGACGGGCACGCCGGCGTCGCGCAGCTCGCGTCCGGCGTCGATCATACGGGTCTCGCCGGCGGTCTCCTGCCCGTCCGTGAGGAGGAGGACGGCGGCGAGGGTGCGCGCGGTGTCGCCGCGGTCGCGCAGGACGGAGCGCAGGGCGTCGCCCGTGGCCGTGACACCGCCGGGTTCGGGCAGCGGTTCGCCGGGGGCGAGGACGCGTACGCCGCGCGAAAAGGCGTGGAGGCGCAGCGGGTGGCGTTCCGCCAGCCGGGAAGCGGCGGAGCCCTCGTCGTCGAGGTCGAGGAGGGCGGCGACGGCTTCGTGGCGGCTCATCCCGCCGGGGAGATCACGCACCCCCATGCTGCCGGAGGTGTCGGCGAGGACGGCGACCTCGATGGCGTCGGTGTCGGGATCCAAGCGGGAGCAATAGGGCTGCAGGGCGAGGACGGCGAGGCCGAGGACCCCGCCCGCGCGCAGGGCGGCGAGCGTGCCGAGATAACGCGGCGGCACAAGCCCGGACGCGCGGCGAAACATCCAAAGCACCAGCCCGAGCCCGAGCAAAACGAGCGCGAGGATGAGCCAAGGGTGGGTGAGCGGGTCAAGAGACATCCTCAAGCGTCATCGATTTCACGTGCGGAACCATGCGCCAACCTCCGATTGTGCGGCACCGGAGTCAACAACCGGAACGTGGATTTGGCGGCGTGGATTAGGCCTGCGCCTCGGCCGGGGACAGGAATGTCCCCTCTCCGGTGCGCGGACGGACGGAGAGCGGACATGGGCTTCGCGGGTGTCGCCGCCAGCGGCTCGGCACCTGTCCGCGTTTGCGGCGGGAAAAATTCCCCGCCGGGAAAGGGAAGTTTTTCCCAACAGGTGGGTGTCGGGCAGACGTAGAAATTTCTTTTTCTCCGTAAATCTCTTTGAAACAACTATTTAGGCCTTTACAGGAATGGTCCGGCATGTATTTTGCATGAGTGGGAGGGTAGTGGCCTTTTCCTAGCCGCCGCATCCGTTCTTCTTCGCATATCCCAACCGGAGGTCATTATGATCGATCATTCTGTTGTCCGAGTCCGTTTCCCGTTCGTTTCCGAAGTGATCCGTCGTTTTCCGGTGCTCGCCGGATGCATGGCGGTTTCTTTATTCCTGTTCCCCGCGTCCGTGGCGGATACCCCTGGCCCGCTCGTGGCGGAGACCGCCGAACTCCGCGACACCGATACGGAGCGGCCCCCTCTACCCATGCAGACCCGCATCGCGGTGAAGACCAATACCGCGGCGGGCGTGGCGGCGCGCGTCACGCTCGTCTTTCCCCACAACGGTTTCGCGGTGACCGACTGGGGCGAACCGGAACGCTACGGCAACCGGATCCGCGTGGACGTCACCATAGAGCGCCGTCCGGGGATGCTGCCGGTCGTGACGAAGTTTTCGCATACATACATCCTCGGGTTCCTGCCTCCGGGTGACTATGGTTTCGAGGTTTCGGCCATGGGGCATCCCTTGGCGGGCGAGAAATTCACCGTGCCGGAGGACCCTGGCGATCCGCCGCCTCCGGCGACCGCCCGCCTGCGCGTGGCCGTGCTCGACGACGGCATGGCGAAGGCGCGGGTGGAAGTAGCCTTCCTCGAGCCCGGCTACCGCGTGGTGGATTGGGGCGAACCCATGCGGCGGGGCAGCTTTTTCTCGATCCATGCGAAGGCGGTGCGCATTACGGACCGGCCCGGCGCGGCGGTCGACGAACCGGCGGTGCTAAAGCAGGGGCACACATACCGGCTGTGGCCTTCGCCGCTTTCGCCGGGGGAGTATTCGCTGGAATTTTCCCTCAACGGGCGGTCCCTCGCCGACGCGGAATTCCAAGTGCCCGGGCACGGCGGCAGCGTCGTGCTGCACGTGCGTCCGCTTACAGAGGCAGGGCGTCCGGTGCATCCGCTGCGGGTGATCTACCGACATCCCGAAGGCATCGACACCGCGTCGCTCGGCGACCGCAACATCCGTGTCAGCGGGCCCGGCGACTACGACCGCTTCGCCACACTCGTCGGCTGGAAGCCGCTGCATGAGTGGGCGCTCGAAACAGGGTCGGCGGTGGCGGAAGGCGAGCGCGGCGTGGTGGCCACCTACCATGCGCACGCACCGGGCCGGGTATGGAATAATAGCGACAACGGAGCCTACGGTGTCGGCCTTCTCGAGGGATCCGTATGGACAAAAGACGGCGGCGCGCTCGCCGGACGACGCCTCGGACTTTTCACCGTGGATATCCCGGGGGTTCCGCCCCCGTGGGTGAAATTTCACTCCCTGCGCATCGGTAAGAAGGCCGACTTCGATATGAGCGTCGAAAACACCGCGGGGCCGCAATACGGGGCAAAGCTCACGCTCCTCGTGGGCTCGACGGGCGTCAAAGTCGACTGGGGCGACGTCACGCGCGAGGGCAACCGCTTTTGGGTCGATGTGGAGGCCTCGCACTCCAATGAACCGTCGCTTCCGGTGGTGACGGAAAAGTCGCACATCTACCGGCTAGGCAGCCTTGAGCCGGGGCATTACTACTTCGTGGTCTTCGCACACGGGCGGCGTATCGGCGAGAAACGCTTTGCCGTGAAGCCCGACGGCCTGCCTGCCGCGCGGGTCTTCGCGCGCGATATCCGCGAGGCCAGCCGCGACCCGCATGTCTTTCAGATCCGTTATTATTCTCCCCATGGCATGGATCTAGAAAGCATCCGTGCGGCATCGGTCGGCGTGCGGGGACCGCATGAATACCGTGAGCGGGCACGCTTGCTCGCGCTCGATACATTCAGGACGGTGGATGGCCGCCGATTTGCGCAGGGCACCTACGAAGTCGACGCGCCGCCCCACGGTTGGACCGCGCGCGCCAACGGCGCCTACCGCATCATCCTGCCGCACCGTGCGATCCACGATCTCGCGGGTAACTACCTTCCCGGCGGGCTCGCGGGTGGCTTCAAGGTGATGATCCTGCCCGAACCGCCGCCTGACCACCGCCCGCGCCTCGAACTCGACGTGGAACAAAGCAACGACGGCATGGTCTACGCCCACCTGCGCTTCCTTCCAGGCGCAAGCGGCTGGGCCGTCACGCACTGGGGCGAGGAAGTCCACATGAAAGGGCTCGCTTTCGTCACTCGGGCGGAGATTGACGAGAATCCCTCCGTCCTGCCGGTGGAGTTTCACCACAGCTATCGGCTTGGGCGCTTGAAGCCCGGCCTCTACCGGTTTGTCTGGTACGGCTCCAACGGCTTTGTCAGCCGCCACCTCTTCCGCGTCGGCGGCGACGATCCCGCCCCGCCCTTTGAGCGCTGGCGCGACGCGGTGTCCGCCCTCGCGGCGGAGCGCGGCACGGCCCTGCCCGGTCCCGACGACCCCGCATGGCTTTTCCACTACGCGTTCGCGGGTGATCCGGAGAACCCCGTGAAGCGCAATCCCCTGCGCCCGCGCGTGGAAACCACCGGCGACGGCGAAAGACGGCTCGTCCTCGAGTATCCGGAAGATCCCTACGCGGCGGATGTCGACTGCCGGGTTGAGGTGTCTTCGGACCTGCGCGAGTGGGTAGACGCCTCCGGTCTCCTCCGCCTGCGCGAATTGCGCGAGAACCCCGACGGCACGCGCAGCCGCGTCGTGGGAATCGAACCCGAGGCCGACGGCACCACCTACCGCTTCGCCCGCCTGCGCGCGACCCTCCGCAACGCCGATACGGACAATTGAGTTTGTCGCTACGCAGCGACGGCGCCCCGCCTCCGTCGACGCGGCGGATCGAGTCGCCCGGCTCTTTGCCGGTGTACCCACGATCCGGGGAGCCCTCGCCGAAGTCCCGTAGCGGCAAGACCTCCG
>SKLD01000004.1 GCA_007123395.1 Opitutales bacterium | reverse complement strand
TCGCGAAGCAGGTGAGTGTCACCGAAGTCCACGGGACCCACGAGGACGAACAGCCAGACGACGCCAACAAAGAGCACAGTGCCGCCTCCGATGGTATACCACAGGTAAGTGCGCCCGGCACGCAGTGCGGCGTCCGTGCCGCGGTGCACGACGAGCGGATACGTTGTGATTGTGAGAAACTCATAGAAGATAAAAAACGTAACGACGTTGCCGGAAAGCGCTATGCCTGTGCTGGCCGTTACGCACAAGCTGAAAAACCCGAAGAATCGGCGCCGGAAGGCCGAACCCTCCATATAACCGATTGCGTAGATCGTTGTAAGCAGCCACAATACACTGGAGAGTGCGGCGAAAAGGAGGGCGAGGGCATCGACGCGGAGATGGAACGCGAGGTTGACGCCAATGTCGTATCGAAAGGAATATTCTTCGCCGCGAAAGTATCCGTATGCCACGATCGAGATCAAGACCACCTTCAAAACTGCACCGGTTATATTCAAGACGGTGCGCGCGCGCGTTTGCTCCTCGGCGAGAAAAAAGATCAGCACGCCGGAAAGGAGCGAACTGGCGACAATCGCGAGCGGCAGCCATTCCTGCGAGGTCATGGCGAGATGCCTCCTTCATTCGGGTCCACGAGGTCGGCGAAGGGCGACTCGATGTCGATCAAGGTGAGGATTTCCTCGGCACGGAAGCCGATGAGGATTGCGCCGATGCCGAGAGCAAGGGCGGCGGCCTCAAGGACACGCGGCACGGGTCGCAAACGGTCGGAGCCGCGGGAGGGGGCGAAGGCCACGCGCAGAATCATAAACACATAGCCCGCCGTGAGAAAGCTGCCCCAGAGGACCATCGGTGCCCACCACCACTGTCCGCTTGAGAAGGCCGCCTTCAAGAGCATCCACTTGGCGACGAACCCTCCGCTCGGCGGCAGGCCGATAAGGCTCACCCCGGCGAGCGCGAAAGCGAAGGTTGTCATGGGAAGGCGCCCCACCATGTTGACAATCGATTCGCGGTCGTCAGTTCCAGTGGCGAGGACGAATATTCCCACCGCGAGGAACATCGCGGCTTTGGCAAACCCGTGTGCGAGTGCTTGGTAGATCCCTCCGGTCCATGCGTGGACGAGCCACGGGCTGTCGCCGAGACCTTCATACGCCACGGTGATGAGGGGGAAAAGGAGAAAGAGGTATCCGACCTGTCCCACGGTGGAGTGGGCCACCATGAGTTTGAGGCTCTTTTGGCGAAGGGCCTGGTAGGAGCCCCAGACGACGGCCACGGCCCCGAGCGCACCCATCGCCTGTCCGATGGCGTATGTCAGCGTAGCGTCAAAGACGTCCACCCACAGCCGCAGGATGAGGTAGAAGGAGGCTTTCACGACAAGCGACGAGAGGATTGCACTCACCGGTGGATCGGCGGAGGCGTGTGCGGAGGGCAGCCAGAAGTGGAGCGGAAAGAGAGCGGTCTTCACGAGCAGCCCGGTTAGGATCAGGCTGAGTGCGAGCCGGGTGGTGAAGCCTGTGTCGGCCAGTGCGCCGAGAAGGGTGAGGTCCAGTGTCCCGAAGCTGCCGTAGATCAGGGCCACACCGAGCAGGTAGGCCATGGAACCGACGAGGGCGGCGAGGAGATAGCGCAACCCGCCGAGGAGTGCGGCGGGCCGTCCGGAGAGGATAGCCAGTGCGACTGCGGAAATCCCGAGCACTTCGATGACCACATATAAGTTGAAGAGATCGACGGACAGGTAGATGCCGTTCATGGCCGCCCAGAGGAAGAGCCACAACGGCCAGAAGAGGAATGCTTCGCCCTTTGCTTCAGCGGGGAGGGCAAAGTATTTTGCGGCGTAGACCCCGACGGGCAGGCCGACGAAGGCGGTGAGGAGGAGAAAAACGCAGGCCAGCCCGTCGACCCGCAGAGCGATGCCGAGCGGCGGGGCCCAGCCACCGAGGGAGTGTGTGAGTTCGCCGCTCAAAACGGTTGCGCGGGCAAGGGCAAGGACGGCAAGCGTGATCGCGAGGGAGGCGGCGAGGCCGAACCACGGCCGTGCGCGCGCCGGAAGGAAAAGGCAGACAAGGGCGCCGACAATGGGTAGAATGAGCGGGAGTGTGACGAGAAGGCCGCTCATGGTGCGTCGCCTTCCTCAAAGGTGGATTGTCCCGTCTCGGCGCGGATGCGCCGCGCGAGGGCGAGGGCGAAGGCACTGGCACTCACGGCAACGACGATACCGGTGATGACCATGGCGTGCGGAACGGGATCGGGAGCATCAAGCGCATCCCGTCGCGATACGCTGACGAGGAGAAGAAAGGCCGCCGCTCCAAGCATTTTGGTGGCGATGATCTTGCGGAAAAAGTGGCGGCACAGAAACACCCCGCCCAAGCCCACGGCAAAAACAAGCCCGGCGGCAACCATGTAAATATCGTGCGTTTCGACGGACATTGTGTCAGTTTGTGCGGTTGGGTTGCCTTGGGCCGTCGCACCCGCCGGCGGCATTGAGGCATACGAAAAAGGCGAGGAGCGTGAATCCGATCGAGAGCGCGCACGCTGTTTCGACGATGAGAATCCATGCGCCGGCGGTCTCGGCAGGGTATTCGAGGAATGATCGTCCGGCGGGCAGCGCGGCCGCGCCGACGGCGAGAAAGACGGCGAACCCGAAGACGAGTCCGGTTTTCCATGCCCACACCGGTAGTCGGCCGAAGGTGCGGAAGCCCGCGATGCGCAGAAGGATGCCGGCGGCACCGAGGATAACACCGGATTGGAAGGCTCCGCCGGGAGCGGTCTTTCCCAGCCAGAGTATATAGCCGGATACCAACACCATGAGCGGCACGAGGAAACGCACGAGCCAGTTGATGAGCGGGTCGATGTGCGCGGGGCGTTGCTCGCGCTCAAACCCCGTCTTGCCCACCGCGCAGAAGATTCCGAGCATGGCGAGAAGGAGCACACCGACCTCGAGCCATGTGTCGTAGCCCCGGAAATTCAGAAGCACGGCGGTTACGGGGTGCGCCACACCGGACTCCGGCATCGCCGCGCCGGCAATCGCGGTAAGACCGCCTCCTTCCGGCATGCGGAGGATGGCGGTCACCCATACGGCTGCGAAAACGACTCCCGCCGCGGCGACCACTGCCTGAGAGACGCGGGGCATGGGCCGGGCGCGGGTGCCTTCATCCGCGCAGTGCTTGCTTCCGGCCTCGCCGCGCTCCCGGCCGCGGGTGAAAGCGGCAAGCGAATCGATGAGGAGCACGCCGAGCAGACCTGCACCGATGGCTGCTTCCGCAAGGGCCACGTCGGGTGCGTTCATGCGCGTCCACGCGAGGGCCATGGCAAGCCCGAAGGCGATGAAAAATATCGCTGCCTGGTAGAGCTGCGGTGCCGCCAGCGCCCGCCATGCGAGAAGGACGAGAAGCGCGGCGAGGAGGAAGTCGAAGAGGATGTCAGCTCCGCTCATTTTCCGCCTCCTCTCCAGTTGCGGTGCCGGACCGGGTGAGGGCGTGGCGCCCGATGGCATAGCACGCCGTGGAACTGGCGAACAGGGCGAGCCCCCAGATGAGGATGAGTTTCAAGCCGACGGCCACGGATCCGGTCTGGAAGAGGAGTCCGGCGACAATGAATCCAAGACCGAGGTTGTCGGCCTTGGTGAGGGCGTGCAGCCGCGAGAAAAGATCGGGAAAACGCAGCAAACCGAGGGTTCCGCCGAGGAAGAAAAAGGCTCCGATGGCTCCGAGCGCGAAGGTTGCCCAGTCCGCGGGGCTCATGCGTCACCCCCGTTTCCGCGCGACCGTGCCTCTTCCGCCTGCCCGGTGTGCCCGCGCGTGAAGGCGAGGACGACGAGGACCGCAAGCAAGGTGAAGACGAGCGCGACATCGCGCAGGGCGGGTTGGGGCACGGCCTCGGCGAGGAGCACGAGGATGCCCACGCCGGTCGTTCCGAAGAGTTGCGCTGTCATCAGCCGGTCGGCGGCTGTGGGACCGCGGAACACGCGCGCCATGGCCGCCGCCATATTGGCGAGAAGGAAGAGCGTCATGACGATGTAGAAGATACCCATCGGAAAGTGGCGCCATTCTTCTCCTCGTGTACGTCTTGTTTCAAGCCGAACCGCGTTTCGAGGATTTTGTTGGCCATGTTCGCGCGGGCTGCCATAAGCGGAGGGTTTTTTCCCGAGGATAGATCCAATGCCAGCAACCGACCGCACTGTCGCCCTCGTCGGGCGTCCCAACGTGGGCAAGAGCCGACTTTTCAACCGGCTCGCCGGGCGGCGCATTGCCATCGTCCATGATCAGCCCGGTGTGACGCGCGATGTCAATGCCGTCGATGTGCGCGAAGGGGGCTATATCCTGCTCGACACCGGCGGCATCGGACTGGTCGCCGACATGAAGCTCCGCGAGTTGGTCGCCGCCGCTGAGGAACAGGTGTGGTTTGCCCTCGAAACCGCCTCCTTGATTTGCATGGTCGTCGACGCGCGGGAGGGGCTTATGCCGCTCGATGAGGAGATCGCCGCGCGCCTGCGGGCTTCGGGCCGTGAGGTTCTCCTCGTGGTCAACAAGACCGACAACGAGTTTCTCGGCGAGCGGACGGTTGCGTTTTCACGGCTTGGGCTGGGCGAGGGCGTGCCCGTGTCCGCCGAGCACGGATATAATGAGAGCGGACTTCGCGAGGCAATCATCGACCGTCTCGGACCGCCGCCCTCCGAGGACGATGCTCCCCCCGAGCGGTTCAAGATCGCCTTCGCGGGACGCCCCAATGTCGGCAAATCGAGTCTTTGCAACGCGCTCCTGCGGCAGGAGCGCCTTGTCGTGAGCGAGGTGCCCGGAACGACGCGCGACGCTGTGGAGCTGAATCTCGACTACAAGGGCCGCGACGGGTCCAACTGGCCCTTCCTCCTCGTCGACACCGCCGGACTGCGCAAGCGGGGCCGCCTCGATACATCGGTCGAGTTTTTCTCGGGTCTGCGCACGCACGATGCCATTGGTGACGCCGATATTGTTTTTCTTGTCATCGAAGCACTCAGCGGCGTCACGCGGCTGGACAAAGCCATCGCGGGCGAGGTGGCGGAGTCGGGCCGGTGTCTCGCCGTCGTCGTGAACAAGTGGGACGAAGCCGTCGCGCGCTGGCGTGAGGAACCCGTGTCCGGCTACGACACCATCGAGGCCTTCCGCGCGGCCTTCGCCGAATCTGTCCGCGCCGAGTTGTTTTTCTACCCCGAGTGTCCCGTGGTTTTCACTTCCGCGAAAACCGGCCATGCCATCGGCCGTCTCCTGCAGACGGCGCGGCGTTTCCAAGAAGTTTCCGGGCGCACGCTGCCGACCCCGCGCGTAAACGCACTGGTCGAGCGGCTTTTCGCCCGCCGCGCGCCGCGTGTCGTCAAGGGAAAGCGATTCCGCGTCTATTATGCGGTGCAGACGCGCACGCGGCCCTTCACTTTCCGGCTCTTCTGCAACCGCGCGACAAAGCTCGACGACGGCTACCGGCGCTACTTGCAGACCGGATTCACCAAGGAGTTCAACCTGGGCGGCTGCCCCGTCCGCTTTGACTTGCGGGGCAAAACCGTCCGCTACGCGAACAAAAAATCATGATCGAAGAAACAGCATTCAACGGATGGGACTGCGTGCGGCTCGCCACGGAAGAGGCGGAGCTTGTCGTCCCCAAGGACATCGGTCCGCGTGTCGTGCGCTGCGCCTTGAACGGCGGGGCCAACCTCTTTGCGGAGAAGGCGGACGAAGCCGGCGGGCGCGACGAAGCGCATTGGTGCATCCGCGGCGGGCACCGGCTCTGGCACTCGCCGGAGGATCCGAAGCGCACCTACGCCCTCGATAACAGCCCGGTGGATCTCGAAATCGACAGCACCGGAGACGGCCTTACCATCCGGCAACCAGTTGAGGCGCGAACCGGCATGCGCAAGGAGATCCGTATCGAAACCGTCAATCCGCGCACGTTCAAGGTCACGCACCGGATCACAAACGAGGGACTTTGGCCGGTGGAGTTCTCCGTGTGGGCGCTGAGCGTCATGCGGCACGGCGGATTCGCTGCGATCCCGCTGTTGCCGATGGAATCGCACGAGGGCAACCTTCTTCCGAAATACCACATGGTGCCGTGGACCTACACCGACTTTTCCGATCCGGCATGGTGCTGGCACAAGCACTTTGTCGGCGTCGATGTATCGAAGTCGCGTGTGCCGCAGAAGCTCGGGCTCAGCAATTATCCCGGATGGTCGGCGTATTGGCAGGAGGCGGGGACGTTTGTGCTTGCCGCCGAAGTGAAGGCGGGTGCGCGGTATCCGGATTTCGGGTGCGCTTTCGAGACGTTTCACTGTGACTGGATGATCGAGCTGGAGACCCTGTCTCCGCTGCGGCAGGTAGCGCCGGGTGAGTCGGCGGAGCACGTGGAGTATTGGGGCGTCCTCGGGGATCTCCCTAAGTTTGATACGGACAAGGCATACGCGGAATCCCTTTTGCCCGCCGTCGAGGCCTGGCGCAAAGGAATCCACGGGTGATTCAGTATGGCGGACCAACGCATACGCGCGGTTTTCATGGGCTCGGATGCTATCGCGCTGCCGTTCCTGCGCGACAGCATGGAGAGGCATGGCGGAATTATCGAATGGGCGGGGGTGTTCACCCAACCGGACCGCCGCTCGGGACGCGGTATGCGCCTGCACATGAACGCGGTGAAGGAATGGGCGCTGGAAGCGGAGCTTCCCGTGCGCCAACCGGAGCGCTGCGGTCCCGGGGACGAGGCTTGGCTGGCAGAGCAGCGGATCGATCTCTTGGTCGTAATGGCTTACGGGCAGTTGCTCAGGCGTTCGCTTCTTGAGCTTCCGCCGCTCGGGGCGTTGAATTTCCACGCCTCGCCGCTTCCGCGCCTGCGCGGGGCTTCACCGATTGCCACGGCCCTCGCCGAGGGCTGGAGCGAGACGGCGGTGACCCTTATGAAAATGGTCCTGCGCATGGACGCCGGACCCATTGCCGACGCGGAGCGGGTCCCTATCGAGGAATGTGACACACTGGCCGACCTCCGCGCGCGGACGGGCGGGGCGTGCGTGCCGTTGTGGCGGCGGGCGGTGGAGCGCCTGCGTTCCGGAGCTCTCGATTTCACGGAGCAAAACGAGGCGGAGGCGAGCTATTGCCGGATCATCCGCAAGGAAGACGCATGGCTGGACTTCAACGCTCCCGCCCGCGTTCTCGCCCGGCGGATACGTGCCTTCCAACCGTGGCCGGGGGCTGTCTTCCCGCACGGCGGGCAGGAGCTGAAGATCGGCGCGGCAACCGAAACCGGCGAAGCATTCGGTCACGACGCGCCCGGCACGGTGAGGTATGATGAGGAGGGATGGCCGCTGGTCGTTTGCGGGCAGGGTGCTTTGCGCCTCGAACAGTTGCAGCGGCCGGGCGGGCGGATGCTCCCGGTGGCGGATTTTCTGCGCGGCTGGTCCTTGCCCGAGGGCACCGTGTTGGAGTCGCGGGAGATGGTGCCGCTCATTGGTCCCAAGCCCTTCCGGCGGAAAACCTGACCAACGCCGTCAGGCTTCGCCGTAGATGGCGACGCCGTCGGTCCCCGATGAGGACCGCCACGCGCGGAACATCCCCTCTGTGTTGAAGGGCAGGGCAACGGCACCGCTGCGGTCCACCGCGACGAGACCTCCCTTGCCTGGCAGAACAGTATGGATGACCATCTCCGCCGCTGTCGCGAGATCCGCCCCGCCGTGTCGCATGCGCGCCGAAACTTCGTGTGCCGCACAGCAGCGCAGAAACGCCTCTCCCTCGCCCGTGCAGGAAACCGCGCAGGTGGTGTTGTCGGCAAAGGTTCCCGCTCCCGGCACGGGGGAGTCGCCGATGCGGCCAGGCCGTTTGTTCGTCATGCCGCCTGTGGAGGTGGCGGCGGCCAGATTGCCCGCCGCGTCAAGGGCGGCGGCGCCGACCGTTCCATACTTTTCTTGCATTTCGTCATGATCCACAGAGACGCGACCCATGCGGCGCGCCGTCTCCAACTGCTCCCGGCGTGCGTCCGTGTGGAAATATCGGGACGCTGTCGGCACGATGCCGCACTCCCGCGCGAAGGCCTCCGCACCTTCCCCGCAGAGAAGCACCGCCCCCGATTGCTCCATGACCAACCGCGCCAGCGATACCGGATTCCGTATTCGGCTTACTGCCGCGACCGCGCCAGCCTGCCCTTTGCGGCCGCACATGATGGAGGCATCCATCTCATGGGTGCCCGCCGAGGTGTAGACCGAGCCGCGTCCGGCGTTGAAAAGCGGACAGTCCTCAAGGTTGCGGGTGACGGCTTCGACGGCGTCAAGTGAGCTGCCGCCGGCGCACAGCATTTCCCATCCGAGATCCAAGGCTGCTTGGAGCGCGGTGCGGTATTCCCGTTCCGCCGAATTGTCGATCTTCGCGCGCGTGAGCACGCCCGCGCCGCCGTGCAGTGCAATCGCTATGGGTGTTTTCATGGCGGGCATCATCGGGGCCCGCCCGCTTCCTGCCAAACCGGATTTTTTATCCTGCGCCGGCGGTTGAACGAATTTGCGGTAAGACACTCTCTTTTCAGTGACACGCGGTTGATTTTGCGTGAATCTGTTCCCATGGTACGATTTCAACAAGACCCCGGGGGCGAGAATCGTCCCATGAGCGCGCGGCAGCGCTTCCGCGTGCGTCAACGCAAGCCGCTTCTCGGTACGCCCCTCCAACTGATTGCGGGCTTGTCCATTCTGCTTGCGGCGGCTGTTTACTATTTCGGTGTGCGGCATTTTCCGGTCGACGCCTTCGGAGGCACTTTGGCGGCGGGCGACGAGCGCGGCAGCATCTCCATACGGGTGGAGACGGACCCGCAAGTCATGTCCATGCCCTTCACGACGGCGACGGGCGATTCAGTGCGCCTCTACATGGTGGGGCCCGCTCCGGCGCGGTTTTATTGGGGAGCGGACGATTTCGAGACACGCACGGAGCTGGATTACGAATCGCCCCTTGCCACCGAGGTCGAGCGTGCGCTCATGGAAGCCCGCGACGGGCGGACGTGGTCCCCCGAGGCCGAGACCTTCTTGCAGAGCCTGCGCGCGCGCAGACCCTGAACGCGAG
>SKLD01000258.1 GCA_007123395.1 Opitutales bacterium | reverse complement strand
GGACCTCAGTGACTGCAAGCCGGAGATCCGGGACCGCCTCCTTGGCGCTTTGAAGGATTGGTGGATGGAAATCCGGCGGGAGCCCCATTCTTTCGCGGCACCGGTTTTCCAGCTTACGCTGGGGGAAAATACCATTCCAGCCCGTGCGCCGGCGGCCCTCGATGGCGCGGTCTGCAACACGGTCACCGAACTCAAGGGGTGGCACAAGCCGGGCGACCGCGCGCGTTACTCTCTTTTCGGAGATGCTCCGGGTAGGGCCGAAATCACTCTTCGGTGGCGCGGAGATATGCCAGCGGGAGTAACTTGGCGCCTGCGTGTTCCAGAGACCGGCGCATCGGCGGAGACAGATGGCACAGATTCCGTCGTCCTTTCGCTTCCACAGGGCGTTTTCCATCTCGAAATCGAGTTGGCGCAGGTGCCGGCGAACGAGGAACCATTGCCCTCACTAGGGTCTGTCGGCCTTAATTTCTAGCCATCAGTGATGTTGTCAGGCGGCAGGGGGAGGGTGCCCTTGTCAAAGACATCCTCATTCGGCACCGATCACGTTCTGTTCACGTCCTTTTGCTTCGAGTGCTTCGGCTTGTGCGCGGCGCTGCTGCGCGAGCTTTTCTTTCATATCGGCGACAAATTCGGGAGTGAGCTTGAAGCGCATGAGGAGAAGGAATCCCGCGAGGCAGACGACTCCTGGGATAATGCTGAACCAGAGGAGCATATTGTGGAAGACTCCGGGGTCCTGATGCATTCCTTTGGTGACCTCGAAACCGGTTGCAACGATGACAATTCCGGAGAACAGCGCGGAGAAAGAGCCGAGGGTCTTCATGATGATGGCCATGACAGCACCAAACATTCCCTCGCGGCGCTCACCGTTGCGTAGTTCGTCCAGATCGGTGACATCCCCCATCATCGTTGAAAGTACCTTATAGAATCCGGCGATGGCAGGCGAATAGAGAAACGCGGTGATGAACATCAACTCTGGCATTTCCGGATTGTAGAGCCAGTACTTGACGACCGAGGCCACCCCCAGGAACCCGATGGCAATACGCAGCGCGACGTGTTTTCCGAGCTTATTACACAGGATCACGAAGACTGGAACAGAGGCAAGCGCCATGAGGATGCCGATCGTTCCAACGATGGCTTGGTAACCGGTGCCGCGGACGAGATTGCCGTCGAAGACGTAGTAGACGGCAAGGAGGTTTCCGAGGCCCTGAAAACTGCCGATGGCATAACCCATGAAAATGTAGAGTGCCGTGATCCGCCAGAATTCGCCATTCGCTCCGATTTCCTTGATGGCACGGAAAAAGCCGGGCCGTTTCCCCTTTTCTCTGACAACGATTGTCCTTTCCTTTGTTCCGAAAAAAACGAGCAGGGTGAGCATGATCCCGAGCGGAGCCGTCACGTAGACGAGAAAGAGGTTGCCTTCACGGGCATCCAGGAAAATGGGCAAGAGGGAGAGCGGGAGAAAGATCTGGCTGACAATGTTCATCAGCTGATTGACGACCTGCCGGTAGGCAACGACGAGGGTCCGTCCGTTGTAGGACGGTGCAATCTCAATACCTTGAGCGTAGTAAGGTGCATTGTAGAGAGTCGACCCGACGGCCATCGCGATGAAGACGAAAAGGACGAACCAGAAGAAGCGGCGCTCCTGTTCGCTGGCGTCAGCAATGCTCGAAATGCCGTCGAGAACCTTGTCCCATATCCCTTGGAACTGGCGGATACCACGCGGATTCCGCATAAGGGCATGGTAGGAAGCCGCTGCATCGATCTCGATGCGGGTGTAGAGCTTGTCGACAACAGCCGCGGTATCTTCAGTTTCAAACGAGGCGCGATAGTCCGCGATCTTTTGAGCCTCCGTTTCATCGATGCCGTCGCGCGGATCAATTTGCAGACCGTCGGATATAAAGAGGGCGACAAGTAAGTCCGGCTCTTCGTCAATGCGCTCGCGGGCGCGTTCACGGATCTGCGTTTGTATGGAATCGCTCACGACAGCGTCGTCCTGAAGAATCCGCTCATAAGGCAATGCGAATGCCATGGCAAGGAGCTCGGTCATGGCCAGCCGCTGGGCGAAGAGAAGGGCGCGCTCCGCCGCGCGGCGGGCGAGAATGTCGTGGTTCGCGCGCGTGTGGGTGGCTTGCAGGCGTAACCCCGCTTCCTCGGGTGGGCCCATGAAAAACTCGGCAACGCGTTCAGCGAAGATCTTGTCCCGCTTGCGCTCGGTGAGCGTTTCCTCAAGCGCATCGAAGGCGACCTCGGAACGGAGTTCACCCTCAATGCCGGGGCCCCGGAGGCGCGCTTCAACGCGGCCCGAAAAAGGCACCCCCCGCGCTTCTCGGGAGCCCGCGACAACCGGAGCGGATGCTTCGAGGGCGCGAAAGGTGAGGGTGTATCGGGGCAGGCCCGCGGACGCATCCGGAGCGTCAATTCCCTCGTCCGCGTCTTCAGAGGCAAGCCCGACGATGGTCAGGGAATCCCGGCCGAGGGTTCGGACGGATTCTTCCGCGAAAATCCGCAGGGTGTCGGGATCTATATTGTCGGTTTCGCCAGCTTCAACTTCCACGCTCAAATCATACGCGGGCACGGAAAAGGCGAGATGCAGATTGGCCAGCGATTTCCACTCATGATTGGAAAAGGCCACTTCCGGAACAAGAGGATCGTTCGGGCGGAGGTTCTCGTTTTCCGGCATAAACTGCCATGTGAACCAAGTGAGAACCGCCATAATGAGGCCCCCTGCGAGGATGAAGGGGCGACGGCGTCCAAAACGTGTGTTGCAGGTGTCCGACCAATAGGCAACCAGAGGATCGGCGATGCCATCCCATATTGTCTTGATCGCCCCGAGCAGCCCCACAAGCAGTGGGTTCATGCCAAAGGCGATGATGAGAAGGGAGCTGAGATTGCGGTAAGCGGAGGCGGTGAGATCGTCGATCTGGCCGCCGAGACTGTAGATGAAAATCTCCATCTTTCCGGCGTCCGCGCGGTCGCGGAAAGAAGAGAGTTCCTTCGTGTGTCCACCACTGGAACCTGTTTCCGTGAAGGATGAGGTCCGTTCGGAAGTGTTGTCCGTATCGCCGGAGCGGGGTGGGTCTTTGTTGGGAGGCATTTTTTAAACAGGAAAGTTTCCGTTTTTCGTTCATCTTGCAGACGATGGATGGATTGCCCAAGACAATAGAATGAGGCAGCTTGCTTATCTTGGAGTCGGGTGCCGATAGCCTTCCTTGTGGAACCAGTTCCTCAAGTTATTCAAACCCGGGCCTTGGTGCCTGTGATCTTCGCCCCCTTCGACCCGATTCCCACACCCATATCGCGGGCGCGCCTGTCCATGCATGCAATCCCTCCGCCCCGTGGCCGTCGGAAGCGGACAACGCGTAACCGGTTCCACAGAGGCTTTGTTGTCGGGACCGGGGGCGCGGCGGAGCCTTCCTTCCGAGTTGCGGCCCCGGTGGCGGCGACGCATCGCCCAATCGCTCCGCCCAGAGTCAACCCATGAACTACCGACCCGTCCGTTTCGTCTCCGCATTGCATTCTCCGATCCTGTCCCGTTTTCGTGATCCGCGCCGTTTGTGCGTCCTCCCCGCCGCCTTTAGAAGCATCTTATTGTAATGCGGCTTTCGTATTCAACTTTTCGCGGTCTGCTCTTCGCCGGTCTGTGTCTACTGGCTGTCGCCTCCGCCGCCGTGCCCGACGGCTTTCACGATGTTACCTTGCACGGTGCCGACCCCACCGGCGTGACCGACTCCACGGCGGCCTTGCAGGCCGCGATCAACCATTGCCGCGACAATCAACTCGTCGTCTGGTTCCCGCCCGGCACCTACCGGATAACCGACCGGCTCGTTGTGGACCAGCCGGACAACACGGCGGGCTTCCCCGGCATCCTCATGGGGAGCACGGTCGATCCGGAGAATCGGGCCACGCTTTACCTCGCGCCCAACTCGCCCGGTTTCAACGACCCTGCCAACCGCCGGGTCATGGTGCATTTCGTCAACATCGGCAGCCCGGGAAGCGAGACCGGTGGGACCGACCTCTACGACCAGGCTGTCATCGGCCTCGACTTCAATGTGGGCGCGGGCAACGACGGCGCGGTCGCCCTGCGCATGCAGGGGGCGGAGGGCTGCACCATACAGGATGTGAACATCGACCTCACCGAAGGCGGCCACACCGGCATCTGGGGACCGCCCGGTTCCGGCGGCTCCACCCATCGCGTCACCATCACCGGTGGCGTCATCGGCATCGACACCATCCCCGTCACCGGCGGACGGGGAGGCTCGCAGCCCACCGTGGTCATCACCGGTTCCACTTTCATCAACCAAAGCGGCTGGGCCGTGCGGGCCACCACGCGTGGGCCCCTCGTCATGGTCGGTTGCCGTTTCGAGCGCGATACGCCGGGCAACTTCTTTGAGATCAGCTTCCATTGGAACGGGCAACCCCTTGACGGCTCCCTCCAGTTGATCGACAGCGAAATCTACTACACACAATCCAACCCCGGCAACACCGTCGTTGCCATGGGATCCCCGCGCGGGCGCACCTTCTACTTCGACAATGTCTTCGTGCACAACGCGCCCCGTGTCTTCACCCCCGCCGCCGTGGCCAACCCCACCGGCTGGCGGCACTTCCGCCGACTCGCCGTCGAGGTGCTCATGCCCGAGCGCTCCTGGGGCCAGGGACGCGAACTCGTCTACATCGACGGTGAGCCCCTGGGCGACTTCCTCATGGAAGCCGAGTCCAACGTGCCTCCGCCCTTCGACCTCCAGAGTCGGCACCAATGGGCTGAAGACTTTCCCACGTGGGAGACGCCGGGCGTGGTCGATGTCACCACGCTCGGCGCGGTGGGCGATGGCGTGACCGACAATTGGGCCGTCCTCCAACAGGCCATCGATGACTATGAAATCCTCTTCTTCTCCAAGGGCCGTTTCGCCGTCTCCAACACCCTCGATCTGCGTCCCAACTCCAAGCTCATCGGGGCCTACATCACCCTCTCTTCCATCGACGCGCTCTCCACCCTTGCCAACCGCTTCGCCGGAGTCACGGAAACCGATCCCGACGCCCCCATCATCCGCACCGCCGACACCGCCGAGGCCGAGACCTGGCTGGCCAACATCCACATCCGCCGCAAATACCCGCTCGCCTCCCACAATCCCACGCCACCCGGCAACCACGCCCTCGAATGGCGCAGCGGGGGCAACTCCCTCCTGCGCCACGTGAAAATCGAGAGCCGCCCGGACACCAACCACCGCCCGGACTTCGTCGCCCGCCTCTTCTACGGCTACAACACCGACGATCCCGACGCTCCCGACTACAACCCCATCAACCCCTTCCACCCGCAGGCGGACTTTTTGCCCGGCGACTACGCCTGGTCCGCCCGCGATCCCAACGTGCGGGTGCGGGGCAACGGCGGCGGCCGCTGGTTCAACTTCTGGTTCCACGGACGTCAGCACCTCAACCAGGAGACACCCTTCCTGCGCGTCGAGGGCACCACCCAACCGCTTCACATCTACCACCTGCACATGCAACAGCAGGACAGCCGCAACATCTCCGAATTCATCGATGCCGCCAACATCTCCATCTACGGTACCAAGGGCGAGGTCAAGGGGGCCATGGCGTATTTTGAAAACTGCGACAACGTGCGCGTCTTCGGCAACGGCGGCCTCACCTCGCCCAATCCCGATTACTTCGATCCCCACCTCTTCCGCTTCATCAACTGCACCAACTTCCAGATCTCCGGCCTCAACGACACCATCAACGAGGGTTCCACCGTCTGGATCGGCGGTATCTTTGACCATTGGATCCACGCCAACCTCCTCACCTGGTTTCCCATCGAAGACCGCCACCCGCTGCGGGACGACGTCGTCGTGCCCTCCACCCAACGCCCCTCCGTCTACATCCGGGGCAATCCCAGCGGCGAGAATCTCGGCGGCCTCTCGCTCGCCGTCGCCATCACCGCCCCGGAGTCGGGAAGCACGGTCGTCCAAGGCACCTACGTGAGCTTCGAAGGCACCGCCGAGGATGAGAATGAAGGGGACGTTTCCGCCACCGCGTCCTGGACATCGTCCATCGATGGCCCTCTCGGCTTTGGCCCGGCCCTCACCACCGGCAGCCTCTCGCCGGGCAACCACACCATCACCTTCTCCGCCACCAGCGCCACCAACGGTTTCGCCGCCCGCGCCATCGCCCTCACCGTGCATCCCGGTGGTCAGGTGACCACGATAACGCTCGCCGCCGAAGCCGACACCTTCGTGCGCGGCCAATCGGAAGCGAATGACAACTTTGGCGCGAGCCCGAGTCTCCGCAGTCGGGGTAACGAGCCCTCGGAATCCCTCTATCGCTTCGATCTCGCGGGCCTCCCGGGCAACATCGTCTCCTCCACCCTTACCCTCACCTTGGCGGCCAACGACACGGGCAATCTCCGTATCCATGAAGTTGCCGACACCACCTGGGAGGAAATGGAGGTCACCTTCAACACCCGCCCGGCCCTTTCGCCGCCCTTCGCCACCGTCAGCGTGGGCGGGGGCATGAACACGGCCCACGATGTCGACGTGACAGCCGTGGTGGATGCCGCCCTCGCCAACGGAAAGGTCTCCTTTGGCACGACCACCGCCGACGCCACGCTCATCCGGATGCGCTCCCGCGAAGCCACCAACCCCGACCACCATCCCCGGCTGAGCGTGACCACCGTGACCGATGCCCTCCCCATTCCGCCCAATGCCGTCATCACCGCGCCCGCCAACAACACGCTGGTTTACGTGGGTGCGCCGGTGGCCTTCACCGCCACCGCCACCGATGCGTCCGCCAACGACCTCGCGCCGACAGGTCAATGGTCCAGCTCCATCAATGGCGTCTTGGGTACGGGTGCGAGCCTTACCACCGATGCGCTTTCGCTCGGTGTGCACATCATCACGTTGTCGGTCGAGGACGGCGACGGGCTTACGGCCTTTGCGCAAATCCTTCTCCGCGTGGAGAATGAACCACCCCCTCCCAACCAGCCGCCCCTCGCCACCATCCTCCGGCCCGCCGCAGTCGGCTTTGCGTATGCGGGTTTTCCCGTCATTCTCGAAGGCACGGTCATTGATCCCGAGGACGGCGATCTCACCGGGAGTGCGCTTTGGACCTCGTCTCTCGATGGCGCGCTCGGAATCGGGGGGCTCCTGAGTGTATCCACGCTGTCACTCGGCACGCATACCCTTACCCTAGCCGCGACGGATAGCGCAGGGGACAAGGGCAGCGCCTCGTTGGCGTTTACGATCATGGCCCCACCGCTACCCGATGCCGTCGTGTTCTTCCAGGACTTCTCCGGATCGACTGTCGTGGCCGACTACCAGGGCTCGGCCGAGCACCTCTTCGATTCCATTGCCACGGTCGCCCCCGCACAGAACCGCACGACCCTCGCCATCAACAACGCCCGTCTCGAAGGCACGGTTGCCTACCTCGACGACGGCACGACCAACCAGATTTCGGCGGCGCGCCTCACGCGTACAACGGATCTTCCGGTCGAAGACAACCCCCTCATCCTGCGCGTGCGCGCCCGGGTCGCCCTCGATGCATGGCTGCCGGGCGATCACGGCCTCTTCGGCTTCGATGTGGGCACCAACTTCCGCACCGGTGCCTTCAACCCCGCCGGAGGTGTCGGCAACGGTCCCGCCTTCGCTTCCGTCGCCCTGCAGAAACGAAGCACGCCCGACACCTTTCGTTTCACCGGAGCGGGTGGGAATGGTCCGAACTTCTCCATTGGGGCGGACGGCGGTGTTTACAGCTTTGAGGTCGTGCTCGCGGCAAACGCGGGCGGAGGCGCGCGCCTCATCGATTCTCCGACGGGCAGCCACGAACTGTTGCCCGACCGGATGTCCCTGTGGATCAACGGCCAGATCTATCACAACAACGTCACCGCCGGCATCAACGCGGGCACGCCGCTCACGGACGTTTCCGTCGGTTTCGGCAGTGGCACCAATCAGGACTACGTGGGCGGGCTGAACTGGAACGGCGTTTACGCGATTGAGGAAGTCGAGGTGCGCACCTTGGCCCTGACGTCCCCCGATTTGTTCGCGCTCTGGATTCAAGCAGGCGGCCTCACGGGTGAGGCCGCCGAACCGCTCTTTGATGCGCGGGGCGATGGCATGGCCAACCTGCTCCGCTACGCCCTCGGCGGAACGTCGGCAACCCCGGCGGCGGAACTGGCGCCCGTGCTTTCCAACGAAGGCAGCCGTCTTTCGCTGAGCTTCGACCGGGTTGCCGATCCTGACTTGATGTATACCGTCTGGGCGAGTACCGACCTGCAAGACTGGGGTGGGGGGCCGATTTGGACCTCGACCGGAGAATCAAATTTGGCGGAGACAGTGATCGTGATCGATACAACCGATTTTGCCCTCGGAGCCCCGCGCTTTCTGCGTCTGGAGGTGAGCCGGTGATGGAGGGGAACGAGATGAATGCGGCGGCCAAGGTTGGAGTTCCGCCTTCAGGCGGTCCCGGCGCGGCGGGTGTGCGTGGGCGTCGGGCAGCGGGACCGGCTAAAGCCGGAACTCCAACCTGTGCAGCGGAGGCTTCGGTTGGAGTCCCGCCTTCAGGCGGTCCCGGCACCGCGGGTGTGCACAAACCCCGCGCTTCCGACTCGCCCGCCGCCCGCGCACAGAAGACCCTTCTCCCTATGAAACACAACGTCCTTTACTTTGTCTGCCACGACCTCGGTCGCGCTCTGGGGTGTTACGGGGCGGGCATCTCCACGCCGCACCTCGACGCCTTCGCCGCTCGGGGCATCCGCTTCACGAACGCGCATTGTGCCTCACCCGCCTGCTCGCCCTCGCGGGCCTGCGCGATGAGCGGGGCCTATCCCCACCAAACCGGAGCGCTTGGGCTCTCCCACATGGGTTGGCCCCTACCGCTGAGCCACTCCACCACGGTCGACGATTTCAACGCCGGCGGCTACCAAACCATCCTCAGCGGCATCAACCATGAGCGCCATCCGCGCACCGACCGCTACGAAGTCGACATGACGCGCGAATGGGACGATTGGAAGCTGCCCCGCGCCGTCGACAACGCGCTCGCCGCCCTCCGCGCGCGGGACGCCTCCCGCCCCTTCTACCTCAACATCGGCACACAGGAGCCCCATGC
>SKLD01000151.1 GCA_007123395.1 Opitutales bacterium | reverse complement strand
GAAAGCGACTGGAAACCGGCCGCAAAGGCGATCTCCGTCACCGGGCTGTCGTCTTCGCTGAGGCGGCGGCAGGCTTCCTCCACGCGCATCCGCGTGATGTACTCGGTGAAGCGCAGGCCGGTGCTGCGGTGGAAGAGCGTCGAAAGGTGCTGCGGGCTGAGGCCAACGGCGGCGGCGACGGAGGTCAGGCTAACAGGCCCGGAAAGTGCTTTCGTGCGGATGATGCCGCGCGCATTTTCAACCGCTCCGGGAAGGGTGCGGGATTCCTCGCGGAGGCCTTCGCCGACGATGGAGGAGATCTGCGCCGCGCCCCATTCGGCGATGCGCAGGATGGCGTCGAAGCGTGTGTCGCCGACGACCTGAGCTTCCCGCGCGAGGGCCAGCATAGTGCCGCGGTCGGCTTCGAGTCCGCGCCGCTCGAGGGCATGGCGCCACGTGTTGAGGCGGGTGGGCTTGTCGGGCGGGGCGTCGGCCGCCTGCCCGACGAGGAGATAGCCGAAGATCCGTTGCCCGATACGCAGGGGGACAGCAGCCTCGCGCAGACCCATGGGGCAACGCAGGCAGGCCGGCTTGTCCGTCGCCATGGCGAGCACGTTGTTGACGGCCTCCGCGCAGAGATGCGTGCGGCCCGGATGCTTTCGCATCCAAGCGCAGAGGGGTGGGTCCGGCGCAAAGCCCGGCGGGCGTCTTTCCCGTCCGAGCGGGTCGGCGAAACGCATGGGCACGCCGCACGCGGCGCTCAAATCGCGCGCGAACGCCAGCGCTCGGTCTGAGCGCAGAAGCCGTTCCGCCGTCGTGTTGCGCAGGGTTTGTGCCATTTTCACCGTTTGTTTTGTGCCAAAGTTTCATCGGCGGCAAGAAGTTGCAGTATCTTAACCTTAAAAAATGCACATAAACCGGAAAGAACGCGTTTTCATCGGACTCTTGAATCCTTTATAGTGGCGACCGTATGACAAACGAAGCGAAAGGAAACAGTGCGGCTGCGGCCGCGAAGAACAACGGAGCGGGTGCGGGCCGGACGGTACCTGGCCTCGGATTCGCGGTGCCGCCGCAGGTGGCCGACATCCTCGAGGCGTGTCCCCGCTTCACGGTGGCGGGCTCGACGGAGGAACTGCTGGCGCTGGCGACGCGCGATGCGAACGAGCGCGGCATCCACGAAGTGGCCTACGAGGTGCCGGGCAAGGGCCGCGTCGTCGAGGCGGAGGTCTGCAAGGTGAAAAACGGCGTGGCGGCGAACTACCTTGAGCCCTACATGCGTCGGCGCGATCCGGACTGCATGGTCATCGGCGACAAACTGCCGACAAACAAGCCGACCTATAAGGATGCCTTCGGCGAGGATTTTGACGGACTGCGCAATGAGACCTTTGAGTGGATGAAGACCCAGGAGCTGGCGGTCTTTGCTTTCACGGCAGGTCTCCAGGACAAGGGTGTGGACGCGATCGCCATCGCGCCGGCCAACGCCGGATTCTTCGCCCTCGGGCTGGCCATGCTGCAGGGCATCCGCAAGCCGGACGAGCTGCCGGAAGGCTTCATGCCGCGCGCGATCATTTACACGGCGCCGGTCTTCCGTCACACGCGTTTCAAGGGCAAGCAGATAGTGGTGCACGACCGCTCGGACGGGATGCATCAGCTTTTCAGCTACAATCTTTATCCGGGCCCCAGCGCGAAAAAGGGGATCTACGGCGTGCTCATCAATCTCGGCGAAGAGGAAAACTGGGTGACGATGCACTGCTCGACGGTGCGCGTGGTGACGCCCTACGACATGAGAGTCGTCATCTCGCACGAAGGCGCGAGCGGCGGCGGCAAGAGCGAGATGCTTGAAACGGTCCACCGCGAGCGTGACGGCAGCCTTCTTATCGGACAGAACACGATCACGGGCGAGCGTCGCAAAATCACGTTGCCGCGGAGTTGCGACTTGCAGCCGGTGACCGATGACATGGCTCTGTGCCACCCCTCGCTAAGCAAGGGCCAGGGCAAGCTGAGCCTCGTCGACGCGGAAGACGCTTGGTTCGTGCGTGTGAACCACATCAACCGCTACGGTATGGATCCCGACCTCGAAGGCATGACGGTGGATCCGAAAGCACCCTTGCTTTTCCTGAGCATCGACGCGAAGCCCGGCAGCACGGCGTTGATCTGGGAGCACATTGAAGACGCTCCGGGCGAGCCCTGCCCGAACCCGCGGGTTATTGTACCACGCGAGGTTGTCCCGAACGTAGTGCGGGGCGCGGTGGACGTGGATGTGCGCAGCTTTGGCGTGCGCACGCCGCCCTGCACCCGTGAGAACCCGACCTACGGGATCATCGGCCTCTTCCACCTCTTACCGCCTTCGCTCGCATGGCTCTGGCGCCTCGTCGCTCCCCGCGGCCACGCCAACCCGAGCATTGTGCAGTCGGAGGGCATGAGTTCCGAAGGGGTGGGCTCCTACTGGCCCTTCGCGACGGGTCGTCGTGTCGACCAAGCCAATCTCCTCCTGCGGCAGATTGTCGACACGCCGGCGGTGCGCTTTGTCCTCACCCCCAACCAGCACATCGGCGCGTGGAAGGTGGGCTTCATGCCGCAGTGGATCACCCGCGAATACCTCGCCCGCCGCGGCGGTTGCCACTTCACCGCCGAGCAGGTCAATCCGGCGCGCTGCCCGCTCCTCGGCTATGCGATCAAAACGCTCCTCATCGAGGGTCGCCAGATCGGGCCGTGGTTCCTCGAAGTCGACAAGCAGCCGGAGGTCGGCGAGGCCGCTTATGACGCCGGCGCGGAGATTCTCGCGGACTTTTTCCACAGTGAGTTGAAGAAGTTCCTCGACGACGATCTCGATCCGCTCGGCCGCAAGATCATTGACTGCTGCCTCTCCGGCGGAACCCTGCGCGACTACGAGGGTCTGATGGATATCGAGACGCTCGAAGAAGTCGACTGACGCGATTGCACGACCGGGGCAACGCTCCCGCAATTTCGAGGCCGGACATCCCGTAAAAGGGCGTCCGGCCTCTTTCTTTGCCAATACACGCAGCAAACCGGCGGTGCGGCGCTTGCTGAAGCTTCACGCAGCTTCCGACGTGCGTGCGGTTTTGCGCCGTAAGCTGAAGCTCCAGCGAGGCACGGTGTTGCCCGCACGATGCGGGATCCCCGCCTTCAGAACGTGCGCGAGAGGTTGACCGAGCCGAAGATGTGGCGGCGGCCGTTCTTGTAGGTGCGGGTGCGGACGGTCTGGGCGTAGGAGAACTTCCAGCGTCCCCGCACGAGGGCGAAGCCGCTGTAGAGGTCGGCGACGAGAAAGCGGCGCCCGATGCTGTGGCTGTCGCGGAAAGTATTGCCGTCGAGCGTGATGTCGCGGAAGACGGCGCGCGTGTCGAAGCCGGCGAAGAGGTTGGCTCCCCATGCTCCCTTGCGGAAGCGGATGTCGTCGGGGGCGGCGGGAGCATTGGTGTCGCCGGCGAAACGAATGAGGCTTGCACCGAAATCCTGGGGAAGGTTCCAGCCTGCGCGCACGGTTGTCCCCGTGTTGGCATAGGTGAAAACATTGCCGAGGCTTCCGCCGAAGTGGACGATGGCGTCAGCGCCCCAGCGCTCGCCCGCGCCGATGAGATTCCGGCGGATTTTGCGCTCCCCGATCAGGTTCACGCCCGGTTCGTTGCCGATTTGGTTGTCCCATCCGCGGGCCTCGGGGATGTTGCGGCGGCGGTGGACGAAGTTTTGAAAGTGCTTTCCGCGCGCGAGCGGACCGACGACACCCACGCTCAACTCGAGGGAATCGAGGCGCACGCGCGTCTTGTTGTGCAGCGCCACGCTCATATAGAGCCAGGCCGCGTAGGGACGGTCGTCTTCGATCAGATCCTCCCGTTCGATGTCGCGGGGAGTGTACATTTTTTGTCCGACGCCGAGGACGACGTTGCGCTTCGCGGCGGGTTGATTGATGACGGGGAGCGCTTCAAAGAGGCGGTATATCTCTCCGGGAATCCGTCCGGCCTCGCGGTATTCGCTCACATCCGGCGAAATCCACGAGAGCTTCCATCCGTTGGTGTAATCCTCGTCGCGTCCGGTGAAGAACATGTCGTTCTCGAAGTAGAAGCTAAGCGTCCAGCTCTGCGCCACCGGCGTGGCCGCTTGGGCGGCAGGGTAGTCGTCGGCGCGCGCGACGGCGTTGGACACGGCGAGGGCTGTAAGAACGGCGGAAACAAGGTGGACGCGGCTTGGCATGATGAAGGGTAGGCAACAATGCTCCGCTGCATTCGCCAAGCGGATTCGGTCGGTCCGCGCGGGCCCGTGAACTGCGCTTCGCCGCCATTCCCTCGCGAAAAGCCCGGATTTTCATGGTTGCCTACGCGCGGCGGCGGGTTTCTCTTCGCTGTGTGGATAGAATCCTCAGTGTAGAGCGGGAGCGGGCGCTGATTTCTCTGCTCGACGACGATTCGGCGGCGGTGCGTGCGGGTGTGCTTGCCGAGCTGAAACGGCTCGACGACGTGGGCGTGAGCCTGCTCAAAAAGATTCTCCGGGAAGGTCCTCAGGAAGCGGCGGAAGCCGCGCGCGGGATCCTCGAACAGTTGGACGGTCCGGACTCCGTGGGCGAGTTCGTTGCTTTCATCAGGTCCATGCGCTACGAACTGGAGAGCGGGGCGCTCCTGCTCAACCGCGTGGTGAAGCCCGATTTGGAGGTTGGGCCGGTGCGTGCCCAGCTCGACGCCATCGCCCGGCGTTGCGAGGAGCTGATGCCCAAGCCGGGGTCGCTCTTTGAACAGTGCAAGGTGCTCAATCGTGTGATCTTCCACGAATATGGTTTCCGGGGCAACACGGAGGACTTCGAAGATCCCCTCAACTCTTTTATCTCGCCTGTCATGCGGCGGCGCAAGGGTATCCCCATCAGCCTGAGCATCCTCTATATTCTTGTCGCGCGGCGCTGCGGCCTCGATCTGGAGCCGGTGGGACTGCCGCACCGCTTCATGGTGGGGTGTTTCGGGGACGGCGCGCCGTTTTATATCGATGTGTTTGAGCGCGGGCGGTTCCGCTCGCTTGACGAGATCCATGCGCTGCTGGAAGCGAACCACGTGCCCGAGCCACACCGCCACGTTGGTCCCGCGCCTGTTGGCGAAGTGTTGTGCCGTGCCTGCCTCAATCTCGTGCAGCACTTCGCGCACAAGAACAATCCGCGCATGTCCCGCCTCTTTACGGGTTTTGTGCGCGAGTTTGAGAGGGCCTACCGCCGCCACGCCAAGCCATGAGCGGGACGGATTCTGCCGCGGAAGAGGGTGCGCGCGGAACGGAGGCGCGCCCGCCAACGGAGCGTCCGCTGACGCCCGCCGCGCTCGATGGATGGGCGTTTAGCGGGACAGCCGTGGCCGTGCTGGGACATCCCATACGCCATTCGCTGAGCCCGCCCATGCACAATGCCGCGCTTGCCGCCATGGCGTCGGCGGAACCGCGCTTCGCCGACTGGAAGTATTTCGCCTTCGACGTGTCGCCGGAGACCCTCGGCACCGTCCTGCCGCTTTTCGCGCGCCGCGGGTTCCGCGGCCTCAACCTTACGATTCCGCACAAGGTCGACGTCGTCCCGCTGCTCAGCGAAGTGGATCCCGCCGCCGCCCGCATGGGGGCGGTAAACACGCTCATCCTGCAGGAAGACGGCACCGGCTACACCGGGGCGAACACCGATGGCTACGGCATTTCCCGCGCCGTGACGGAGGCGTTCGGGCGTTCGCTGGGCGGGGCGCGAATCGTCCTTCTCGGTGCGGGCGGAGCGGCCCGCGCGATTGCCGCGCAATGCCTCGACGAAGACTGCGCCGAGTTGTGGATCGGCAACCGCAACGAGGCGCGCCTCGCTGCTCTCCTCGATCTCGTGGGCGGACTTTTCCCGGAAGCAACTAGGCGGGTGCGCGGGTTTTCTCTTGATGAACCGCCTTCCGTGAACGGCGAAGCCATTGTCATCAACGCCACGGCCCTCGGCCTCAAGGCGGACGATCCGCCGCCGGTTGATCCGGGGGCGTTTGCACCGGGCTCCGTGGTCTACGACACAACCTACGGCGCGGTGAATGGTCTCGCCCGCGCCTGCGCGGCGGCAGGTTTACCCTATGCCGACGGCCTCGGTATGCTCGTGTGGCAGGGCGCGCGCAGCCTTGCCATGTGGGTGGGTTGCGAGCCGCCCGCTGACGTCATGACGCGTGCGGCGCGCACCGCCCTTGAGGAACGTTCCCGCCCATGAGCGCGCTCGCCGAAGCCATTCTCTTCATGCGCGATTTTAACCCGCTCGTGTATTCGCTTTTTGTGTTCGTCTTCGGTGCCTGCATCGGCAGTTTTCTCAATGTCGTGATCTACCGGGTACCGGTGGGGCGGTCCGTTGTCTTTCCGGGGTCGCACTGCGCGTGCGGCGAAGCGGTGCGCTGGTATGACAATATTCCCGTCCTCAGTTGGCTGTTTCTGCGCGGTCGAGCGCGCTGCTGCGGATGCACGATCAGCGTGCGGTATCCCTTTGTCGAGGCCTTCACCGGGTTGCTCTTTGTCGCCGTGTGGTGGCGCTTCGACCCGCTCGCCGCGACGGTCTTCTCGCTCTACGTAAGCGGGCTGGTCGCGCTCTCGTTCATCGACTTCGACACCATGGAAATTCCCGACCGCTTCACCATCGGCGGTTTTCTTATCGGGGTGGGGTTGTCCATGGCGGTGCCCTCCCTGCATCTCACCGATCCCTCCGGCGTATACGCGGCCGACGCCCTGCTCGGGTTTTTCACCGCGCTTCAGGGTGCTTTCATCGGGTCAGGGCTCATCCTCTGGGTCGCCCTCGTCGCAGAGGTGGTGCTGCGCAAGGAGGCGATGGGCTTCGGCGACGTGAAGCTCATGGGTGCGATCGGCGCGTTTTGCGGCTGGGAGGGCGCGGTCTTCAGCCTCTTCGGCGGAGCGATTCTCGGCACAGCGTTCATCATTCCGCTGGCTGTGCGGAAGTTCTTCCAAGGAGAGGATCTTCTGCCCAAGCGCGGGGCTGCACGAGGGAGGGGAGAGGGCGAGGAAGACGGCGCGGGAGAGGGAGAAAAGGAGGGTTGGCGCATTCCGTTCGGTCCTTCGCTTGCGGGCGGCAGCCTCGTCTACTTGCTCTGGTTGCAGGAACCGTTCGATGCCTATGTGCATGCCTTCGCGCAGTTGCTTGCCGATTTCTGAGGCCTGGCGGTGGCTTGGTGCCCTCTGTCTTGCCGCCGCCCTATATTTCGCGTCTGGATGCCAGACGCACGGCGGAAGCAACGGCCCGGCCATCCGCTTCCACCTTGAGGCCAGTTCGATGGATGAGCGCACCCGCCACGTCGTCCCTGTCGTGCTCCCCGTCGGCGGCACGATGATTCGCATCAACCACATGCCGGTCATTGTCGAAGAGGATGTCCGCGAAGTCGACCTCGCGCGCGTAGACCTCGGCCTCTGCCTCGTTTTCGCCCTTGAACCGCGCGCCGCGCGTGCCCTCCACCGCATCTCCACCGCACACCGCGGCCAGCGCCTCGTCCTCCTCGTCGACGGCGATCCGCTCGGGGCAAGGGTTCTCGACGGCGTCATCGACACCGGCGAACTCTTCATCTTCCTCGAAGTCGACGACGACGAACTCCCCGCCCTTGTCCGGCACCTCCGCCGCTCCCTCGGATGAGAACGCGGGTGGCCCGTGGCGAAGGAGCCCCGCTTCCATCGATCCGGTGGCCGAATCATTGCCTCACCGCAGATGCCTCCAATGATGGCGGGGACCTTCCAGCCGCGCTTCCATTAGCGTAAATCAGCGCCCATTAGCGGTCTCCAGCTCCGCTGGAAAACCGTCTGGAAAGGCGTTCCTTCTCCGCCGTAGCCCGGCATAGCCGGGGACCGCTTATTGACGCTAATGGAACGCTAATCTTGGCTACCGCATTCAATGGCGGGAGTCTCCGGCGCAGATTCCTCCGATGCTACCGGAGACATTCAACCGCTCATTCATTAGCGTGAATAAGCGTATATTAGCGGTCTCCAGCTCCGCTGGATAAACTGCGGCAAAGGCGCTCGTGGTTCAATGCGCTTCCCGTTGCGCTATGCTCGACAGATACTCATAGCGTGTTCATCTTTTTGGGATATACTCGCTCAGGATAAAGCGCTTCCACTCGACCGCGTCGAGGGGACCGAAATTGATCAGGTATCCCACGGCTTTCCTTGTGATGCGGAGGTAATTGATCAGTTGGCGTTCGTGCTCCGCGTTGAGTGCCTTGACGGCCTTCAATTCCGCGATGATCTCATTGAAGACGAGTAAGTCGGGCACATAGGTTTTTTCCAACCGATGCTGTTTGTAGTAGACGCTCAGCGAGGACTTTGAGGCGTATTCAATTTTCCGAAGCCCCAGCTCCCATTCGAGGCTTTCCTGGTAGATCTCCTCGTTCAAGCCGCCGCCGAGTTCGCGATGCACTTCAAACGCCGCCCCCATGAGCGCGTATCCCTCGTCACGGAGATAGTGGTCAGAATTCGGCATGCTTTGAGAAGAAAGGCATCCACCCGCCCCCGCAAGTTTGGAAATTGCGGGAATTCACTGCCTCAGATTCCTCCGATGATCGCAGAGACATTCAGCCGCTTATTCATTAGCGTGAATGGACCATTAGCGGTCTCCCCTCGGCAGGCTCAGGACAGGCCAGCTCCGCTGGATAAACTGTGGATGAGAAAACTGTGCCGCCGATTCATTTCTCCAGTGCGCGCGTGAACCGGCACTCCGGGAAGCGCCGGCAGCCGAGGAAGGGCTTTCCCGCGTTGCGTCCGCTGCGGGCGATCCGTTCGACGAGAGCGGAGCCGCATTTCGGGCAGGTCGTTTGGAGACCGCTCGTCTCCGAAGATCCAGCCCCGGTAATTCTTCGTTTCGATGACGAAGATACCGAAGGTGGAGACCACCAACCAAGACATGGTCCACCTGCGTCGTTTCGTTGCGGGAGGGAACGATCACGTCGTGAAACCGGTGGTAGACGCTACTGTCCAGCCAGCACCACATGCCGAGCTGCGTCGCCTTCTCGCCAAACCAGCCTTTTAAAATATTGCCAAACATAGGTTCAAGTTCGGCTTCCAGAAATGACATTACGGATTCCCCCGGCAAGCCCCGGATCAATCCCATGATTCTCCACCGCAGATGCCTCCAATGATCGCGGGGACCTTCCAGCCGCG
>SKLD01000271.1 GCA_007123395.1 Opitutales bacterium | reverse complement strand
CGAGAACATCCTCGAGTCGGCGTCGTGCCTGGGAGCGTCGCAGGAACACGCCACGCTGCTGCAGGGCGCGCTGGTTGAACTGTACGAGTTCAGGTTCATCGACGAACTCCACCTGCGGGATGTCTGGATCGAGCGCGTTGGGATCGTTGTCGCGCCGGGGCAGGGAGAGCTTTACGGCGAGGCGGTGGCGGCGGCGGCGGACCGCGTGACCTTCATTGAGCAGACGGAGCCGCGCGGGTTCGGCGACGCCGTGCTGCGGGCGAAGGACTTTGTTGGTGACGCGCCGTTTGTTTTGTCAGTGGGCGACCACCTATTTGTCAGCGACGATCCGGCGCGACCCTGTGTGGGGCAGTTGATCGCGGTGGCGGAGCGCGAGCGAGCGCCGGTAGCGGCGGTGCAGTCGACGCACGAGAGCGAGATCGGGCTTTACGGGACAATCGGGGGCGTGCTGGAGGACCGCGACCGCTCGTTGTTCCGCATTCGCAAGATCGTGGAGAAACCGACGCCGACGCAGGCGGAGCTGGAACTGCTCGTGCCCGGCCTGCGCAGCGGCCACTACCTCTGCTTTTTCGGGATGCATGTGCTGACGCCGCGGATTTTCGAATTGCTGGAGGCCGCAGCGGCGGACGACGCGGGAGGGCTCGCTCTCACGCCCGCCCTCGACCAACTGGCCGAGACGGAGACGTTTTATGCCTTTGAGATCGCCGGGCACCGCTACAATCTTGAGGAGCGCCACGGGTTACTCATGGCGCAGCTGGCGCTCGCCCTCGCAAGCCCGCACCGCGACGAAGTGCTGACGCGCATCGTCCGCCTCCTCGCACACCCGCAAGCACCGGCACAATGAGCACGGCGGCGTCCCTCCATCCTTTTGTCGAGATGATCGTGTCGGAGGACGCGGCGGTGCGCGACCGGTCCCTCTTTGCCGTGGCGGAGGGTATGGACGCGGGCGCGTTGTGTGACGGTTGTGAAGCGCTGGAGACCTTCTGGCGCTCGGCGGAGAGCCTCTATGAGCGGGTCCGGGCGCTGGCTTTTCTGGCCGCGTTGCACCGCTACATCCTGCCCGCACGCGGGGTGGCGGAACGTCACGGGCGCATCCCTTATGCCGCGCACGAGGCGCTCATGCAGCGCCGCTTCCGCGAGGCGATCCGTGCCATGCGCGAAGCGGAGGCGCATCCGCGGAGCAACGACACCCTTGCGAGCGGACTGGCGTCTGCCTACGAGCGGCTGGCCCTGCAGTTTCTCGCCGACCAAGTGCGGCTCTCCGTGCGGTCCGTGCCGGGCAACCAGTGGATGTTCCGGGTGGGGCACGCGGAGGCGTATCCGCTTCGCCTGCGTCCCGAACTGTTGGGCGCGGACGGTGGCGCGACCCCCGTGCTGCGCGAGGCGACGGCGGTGCGCATGGACCTTTCGCACAGTTCATGGAGCGACATCTTTTTTCTCGGGATGGACCGGCCGGAGTTCGCGCGCGTGCTGAACGTGTCGATCAACCTTGCTCCGGCGGACGGCGGAGAGGACCCTCGGCCCCCGGTGGAAGCGTATTTCCGCGTCATCGACCGGCCGGTCATCCGGTTGCTCAGTATTGACCTCGAGGCGCAGGCAGAGGTTTCGTCGCTTGCGGAACTCTTCGATTTCGGGCGCGACTACCTTGGCTTGCTCAAGGCAGCGGTCATCGCGGCGGGCGTCATTCCGCCCGGGGTAGAGGGATCGCCGCAGCCGCTGGAGGCCTTTTTGGAACGGCTCATCGGGCCGGGCCTCGGCTTCGAATTGGTGAGCAACGTAAACAACATCCCGAAGGGTTCGCGTCTCGCTGTATCGACAAATCTACTCGCCTCCCTTGTCGCCGTGTGCATGCGCGCGACGGGCCAGACGCCGGAGCTGACGGGCCCGCTGCCGGAGGGCGCGCGGCGGATCGTGGCGGCGCGTGCGATTCTCGGGGAGTGGCTGGGCGGATCGGGCGGCGGGTGGCAGGACTCCGGCGGCGTCTGGCCGGGCATCAAGCTCATTGAGGGCTGCCTCACCGAACCGGGGGATGCCGAGCACGGCGTGAGCCGCGGCAAGCTGCTGCCCAAGCACACCGTCTTTTGCCGGGAATCGATTCCCGAGAGCGCGCGGGAAGCATTGGAGCGCAGTCTCGTTCTCGTGCATGGCGGGATGGCCCAGAACGTCGGGCCAATCCTCGAAATGGTGACGGAGCGCTACCTCTTGCGCAGCGGGGCGGAGTGGACGGCGCGCGGCGACAGTCTGGCCACGACCGAACGAATTCTCGACGCCCTCCGCGCGGGGGACATCCGCACGCTCGGCAAACTGACGACGGGGCATTTCTTCGGTCCGCTCACGACGATCATCCCCTGGGCCACCAACGCTTTCACGGAGGCCCTCATTGAGCGGGTGAAGCGTGCCTTGGGCGACGCGTTCTGGGGCTTCTGGATGCTCGGCGGCATGTCCGGTGGCGGCATGGGTTTCATCGTCGATCCCTCCGCGCGTGACGAAGCGAAAGGGAAGCTGGCGGACATTCTGCGCGAGACCAAGGGCGACTACGAGACGGCGCTCCCGTTTGCGATGGATCCCGTGGTGTATGATTTTTCTATCAACGAGGAAGGTTCGTGCGCGGCTTGGTGTGGCCCGAACGGCCTGCCCGCCGCTTACTACCGGCTCCGCCTCCCCGGCCTGCTGCGCAAGCGCGTGGCGGACCTCAGCCGCGACGAGGCGGCGGACCTCCGGCACGTGGCGGGCCGCATCCGCGCGCCCGGGCAACCGGCGGCGGGCGACCTCGCCATCCTCACGAGCCTTTTGCCCGACGAGGCGCACGGGGCGGGCGGCACGGATGCGCCGGGCTCGCTGGAAGCGCTTCTCGCGGAAAACGGGTTCGACCCCGAGGCGCACGAGGCGATCCGCCGCCAGTTGCTCGCCGGTGCGGTGGGGCTCGCGCAAAACCGCCTCCCCGGCTCCGCGCAGATCGAGGACGTGGAGGACGGCGATCTGATCGCCCCGGCGGACGGCGGTGAGGCCTTGCGGCGCGGGCGCGAGGCCTTGGCGAACGGCGAAGTCGCGGTTGTCACGCTTGCGGCGGGCGCCGGCTCGCGCTGGACGCAGGGGGCGGGCGTGGTCAAGGCCCTGCACCCCTTCGCGCGCTTCGCAGGGCGTCACCGCAATTTCATTGAGGCGCACATGGCCAAATCGCGGCGCGCCGCGATGGACCACGGTGCGACGGTTCCGCATGTTTTCACGACAAGCTACCTCACGCACCGGCCGGTGAGCGAGTGGTTGGAGCGAACCGGCACGGGTGCGGGCGATTCATTTGTTCGCCCGTTTGTCTCGAAGGGCCGGTCGGTCGGCCTGCGGTTTGTGCCGACGCTGCGCGACCTGCGTTTTGCATGGGAGGAGCTGCCGCAGGAGCAGCTCGACGAGCAGGCCCACAAAATGCGCCTGAGCGGTCGCCGCGCCCTCATGCGCTGGGCCGAATCGATGGGTGAAGGGAGCGATTACCGCGACAACACGCCGTTGCAGTGCCTGCATCCGGTCGGGCACTGGTATGAAGTGCCGAATCTTCTCCTCAACGGCACTCTCGCGCGCCTCCTCGCGGAGCAGCCGACACTGAAGACGCTGCTCGTCCACAATATCGACTGCCTCGGCGCGGGGCCGGACCCCGCCGTGCTCGGGGCGCACCTTGAGAGCGGAGCGCACATGAGTGTGGAGGTGATTCCGCGCCGCTTCGAGGACCAAGGCGGCGGTCTCGCGAAGATCGACGGGCGCGTGCGCCTCGTCGAGGGAATGGCTCTGCCGCGGGAAGAGGACGAATTCAAGCTGCGGTTCTACAACACCCTCACGACATGGGTATCGATTGACGGATACCTCGAACACCTCGGGTTGTCCCGCGATGACCTGAGTGACGCCGGGCGGGTGCGCACCGCCGTCCGCCGCTCCGCCGCCCGTATGCCCGCCTACATTACGCTGAAGGAGGTGAAGAAGCGCTGGGGGCGCGGTCAGGAAGACATCTTTCCCGTGCTACAGTTTGAGCGGCTCTGGGGTGATCTCACCGCGTTGCCCGAGATTTGCCCGGCCTTCATCCGCGTTTCCCGCGCGCGCGGGAGACAGTTGAAGGATCCTGCCCAGCTCGACGCCTGGCTGCGCGACGGCAGCCGTGACTACATCGAATCCATTGGAGCGTGGTGAGTCGGCAATCCTACGGAGACTTGATGCGATGAACGGAACAAATTGCGGCAGGAGCATGGTATCAAAGCGGCGGGACGCCGCTTCCACTTCCGGAAACCGATTTCCTTGGTTGTTATTGTTGGAACCGAAAATGTAGATGTGAATCTGTTAACCGAAGCATCACCCCGAAACAATTTCCCATGATCAAAGTATTCGTATCCGGTTGTTATGACATCCTTCACGCGGGCCACCTTGAGTTTTTCAAGCAGGCGCGCGCGCTCGGTGACCACCTGACAGTGTGTTTCGCCTCGGCGGAGGTTCTGTGGCACCACAAGCAGCGCCGCACGTCCCTGCCCGACGAGCACAAACTCGCGCTCATCGAGGCACTCGATATGGTCGACGACGTTGTCATCGGCGAAGGAACGGATCTCGGGCTCGATTTCGTCGACCACTTTCTACGCGTCCACCCGCAGATCCTCGCTGTGACGGAGGACGACCAATACGAGAACGAGAAGCGGGCTCTTTGCGAGCAGATCGGCTGCAAATACCACAAGCTGCCGAAGACACCGCCGAGCTTTGAGCCGATTTCCACGACACAGATCGTGCGCTGGATCAAGGCCCCCGCGGAAGCGCCGCTGCGCGTCGACTTCGCGGGCGGCTGGCTCGACGTGCCGCGCTTCGCGCGTCCGGGATCCTTCGTTGTCAACTGCGCCGTTTCGCCCACCGTCTCCTTGAAGCGCTGGGACTACCACCTCAACTCCGGTCTTGGCGGCAGCGGCGCGTGGGCGCTTCTCAACGGCAAGAGCGGCGTCGACGATGAACTGGCCCTCGGCGTGGGTTGGCAGGACCCCGCCGTCATCGCGGAGACCGGTCTTTGTGTGTGGCGCAGCGGTGCGAAACCCGTCCTCGACTTCAAGCGCAACGGCGATTGGCTGGAAGGCCGTCTCGCCCTCCTTTGGACGGGCAAGTCCCACGACACCCCCGGCGTGGCCGACAATGAGCGCGACTTCGAGCGCATCGCGGAGTCGGGCCGCATCGCCCGCGAGGGGGTTTTACAGCCCGACATCGACCGCCTCGCGGAAGGCGTTCGGCTCTACCATGACACCCAACTGGCCGAGGGCATGGCCCCCCTGCCGAAATGCGAGTCGGCTCTCGCCATGAAATACTGCGGGGGCGGGTGGGGCGGCTACGCCGTGTATTTGTTTTCGGAGACGGCGGACCGCAACGCTTGGGTCGCCGCGGACACCGAAAACCGGCGCGCCGTCGAGCCATATACGCGGTGAGCCATAACGTAATCAGCCGATGTGTAATTCCAAGCTCCGGATTAGCTCCGGGAGGTCATCCTCTATGATGCCCCAAACAACTTCATTGTCGAGATGGTCGTGACCGTGGGCGAGAATGTTCCTGAAGGAAATACCAAGAAACTCCCTAATGGAATGAGCTGCTTGGTGGGCATCAAAAAACCATTTCCGAATCTCAATTTCCATAGAGACGGATTCTCTCTCTGTTTACTTTCTCTATTAGGTAGGGGTTCTGTAATGACCTTTCAGTCAACAGATCGACCCTGTGCGGAAATCGATCTTCGAGTTCGTGTAAGAAGCCAAAAGAAACGGCTTTAGATCCCTTTTCTGCGGGGCTCGGCGGACTCTATGATAAGATCAATGTCACTGCTCTCCTGCTGTTCTGATCTGGTGATCGAGCCGAATGCATCGACATAGGCGATTTTGTATTTTTCGCATAGTGCCGGAATTTCTCTCTCTTCAGCTCTTCGATAGTGACCTTCGGCATTGTTTGTGGAGGATGGGAAGCGTCCTATCAACTCTTTTTCAAGAGTTGGTCTCCGGCTTTAGCCGGTCCCGCTGCCCATCGTTCGCGCCCACCCGCCGGGACCGCATAAATGCGGGACTCCAACGCGTACAAGCCGCCGATGCAGACCCCGCACTTTTAATCACACCTGTCCCCCCGCGCCGGGAAGAGGGCTTGACACGACGGCTTCCGGCCCGCTGGATGGCGGGAGATGGGCACAGCGCATTCAGTGATTTCCGCCATTATTGTCGGCGGGTCCCTCATTATTAGCTGAGGGGTCCGGCGGATTGTTGCGCAAACAGGCATTTCCGGCCCCGAAAACCAATCCCATGCCGCTTCCGGGCGAGTTGCGTCCGTTTTCATTTCTCCGGTTGCCAATCGTGGCACGTTTCCTTTCAAACCTGTTTTTTGACCCATCATGACCGACAAACCTTTTGTTTCCATCTACGACACGACCCTGCGCGACGGCACGCAGGGCGAGGGCGTTTCCTTTTCCGCGCGCGACAAAATCCTCCTCGCGCACCGCATGGACGATTTCGGCTTCGATTACATCGAGGGCGGCTGGCCGGGCTCGAACCCGCGCGACATGGAGTTTTTCCGTCTCGCCAAGGAAGAGACCTGGCGGCACGCGAAGATCGCGGCCTTCGGCTCGACGCGGCGAGCGGGCACGGCGGCGGACAAGGACCCGCAGCTCGCCATGCTCCTCGACGCCGAGACCCCCGTCGTGACGATCTTCGGCAAGACGTGGCTCCTCCACGTGACGGACGTTCTCCGCACCACGGCGGAGGAGAATCTCGCCATGATTGGTGAATCGGTGGGCTTTTTGTGCGAGGCCGGGCGCGAGGTTGTCTACGACGCCGAACACTTTTTCGACGGCTACAAAGACAACGCCGACTACGCGCTGTCCACGCTCGACGCCGCGCTCAAGGCGGGTGCGTCGTATGTCGTGCTCTGCGACACCAACGGCGGCACGCAGCTCAGCGAGATGGCGGCGATTGTCGACACCGTGCGCGGGCGCTTTCCCGATGCCCGCGTAGGCATGCACTGCCACAACGACTGCGGCATGGGCGTGGCGCTCTCCCTCGTCGGCGTGGAGCGCGGCGCGGTCATGGTGCAGGGCACGATGAACGGCTACGGCGAGCGCGTGGGCAACGCCGATCTCACATCTATCGTCCCCAACCTCCACTTCAAGCTGGGCTACCGCCTCTCCTGCGCGGAGAAAATGAAGGGCTGGCGCGACCTCTCGCTGGAGATCGACCGCTTCGCCAACCTTCCGCCGAACAGCCGCGCGCCCTTTGTGGGGGAGAGTGCCTTTGCCCACAAGGGCGGGGTCCATGCCAACGCCGCCCAGAAAGTCGCGCACAGTTACGAGCACATGCGCCCCGAACTCGTGGGCAACCGCCAGCGCATTCTTCTTTCCGATATGTCGGGTGGCAGCAGTGTGGCCATGAAGGCCCGCCAGCTCGGACTCGAGGTGAAAGAAAAATCGCCGGAGATGCGCTCCTTCCTCGAAAAGCTAAAGGAACTGGAAAACCGCGGATACGAGTTCGAGAATGCCGACGCCTCCTTTGAAGTCCTCCTCTGCCAGCACTTCCACGGCCTCGAAGACAACTTCCGCCTCGTCAGCTACCGTACAATCTCCGAAGTCGTGCGCGACAATGACGAAAACATCTCCGAGGCCGTTGTCAAAATCCGCCTCGACGACGAGCCCGATGTGAAGATTGCCGTGGCCGAGTCCACCGGGCCTGTCGGTGCGCTCGACCACGCCGCGCGCATTGCCTTCGGCACGCACTTCCCCGGGCTCGCCAACGTCCAGCTCATCGACTACAAGGTGCGCATCCTTCAGACCGGTCTCGGGACCGACTCCATCGTCCAGGTGCTCGTCAACAGCACCGACGGTGAGTCCAGTTGGTGGACCTGCGGCGCCGACCCCAACATCATCGAAGCCAGTTGGCAGGCCCTCCGCGACTCTTACCGCTACAAGCTTCTCAAACTCGAGCGTAAGGCAGCGGATTGAAGGCGTCGCCTATCCGCTTGCACGGCCCGGTCCCGAGGTCGTGAAGGAGAGTTCGTAGGCTTCCATTGCCGGCTATGCCGGACCCTCGTCTTTTTTCCGGTCGAACGACAGGCGGGGCCGACTTCCTTGCCGCGCGTGGGGATTATGCTGCGGCCGGGCTGCCCCGGCGCGCGCCCGGAAGTGGTTCGTGCGCGAAGTTTGAGCGCAACCCGTCCTTGCCAAGCGGCGGGACGGGCGCACTGTGGGCGGCATGAGTTCGACGGAGAAAGTCCGGGTGCGCTTCGCGCCCAGCCCGACCGGGTATTTCCACATCGGGGGGGCGCGCACGGCCCTCTTCAACTGGCTCTTCGCGCGCAAGCACGACGGCGTTTTCGTCCTGCGCGTGGAGGACACGGACAAGGAGCGCAATACTCCCGAATACCTTGACCTCATTTACGAGAGCCTGCGCTGGCTGGGCCTCGATTGGGACGAAGGCCCCTTCGCGGGCGGTGACCGCGGTCCGTATCTGCAGAGCGAGCGCGGTGACATCTACCGTGCCCACCTTGAAAAACTGCGCGCCGCGGGCCGCGTCTACGAGAAGGAGGATGCCCTATTTTTCCGGCTCGAAGGCGAGCGCCACACCGCCTATGACGAATACCACAAGGCGGAGATCGAAAAAGTGAAGTCCGCCCCCGTGGTCATCGATGACATCATACGCGGGCCGGTGGAGCGGGTGGAGGAGCGCGACTTCGTCCTTGTGCGCTCCGGCGGCGAGCCGACTTTTCACTTCGTGAACGTCGTCGATGACATCGCAATGGGCATCACCCACGTCATTCGCGGCGAAGACCACCTCAGCAACACGAGCAAGCACCTGCACCTCTACACCGCGCTTGGCGCGCCGCCGCCGCGCTTCGCCCACCTGCCGCTCATCCTCAAGGACCCCGCCCACGGGCAGGGCAAGATGAGCAAGCGCGACAAGGGTGCGCTCATCGAAGAATACCGCGCCCGCCACTACCTGCCCGCCGCCGTGCGCAACTTCATCGCCCTCCTCGGATGGTCGCCCAAAGACGACCGCGAAAAGATGGATATCGCGGAGATAATCCGCCTGTTCGATCTCGTGGCGGTCAATCGCACCAACGCCCGGTTTGATGAGAGAAAGCTCTCCTTTCTCAATT
>SKLD01000187.1 GCA_007123395.1 Opitutales bacterium | reverse complement strand
ATTCAGCACATACAGGGCTCCCGCCCATGGCATCAAACACCCAATGCCGATCTCAGAGCGGGGCGGTCCGAGGTCGGCGACCTGGGCAAGCGAGGGAACAACACCGGAATAAGCGGTGGGATAAGCGGTAGATCTACTCATGGTTTCTGTTTTTTGGGGTTGATGGAAATTTTCCGCGCTGCCCCAAGTTTGCTCAGGTGAAACGGTGGCGATGAAAAAGATCCGTGCAATCCGGATGATTTCTTCATCCCCTCACTCATGCGAAACCACCGTCTTTAAAAAATTCGGCGACGGTGGATCGGGCAGGCGGTTCAGAAAGTGAATATGCCAGCGCATTTCCGCGATTTCCGGCCAAATTTCAGCCTGCTGACCGGTTGCCTCCAAATAGGGTGCGAGCGTCTCCAGGGCGCGAATCAGCGGGCTGACGATGATTTTGTCGAAGGGCTCCCCCTCCAGCGCGCGGGACAGATCAACGGCTTGTTGACGGCCGATTTCGGACAAAGAGTCCGATTCGAGAAGTGAATAATTTCCGGTGGAGTTGCCCATCGACTGGGCGTGGCGAATAAGGGTAAGTTTCATGGGCTGAATGGCTTTCAAAGGCGTCTGCGTATTCGGGTCGGGGCTTGCAGTGTCGGATGGACCCGGCAAGCGCAAGGGCCCGCATCAAAGATTTCGGTCGGTGCGGGAGTCAAGGCGAGTTGACGTAACTCCGCGCCTATCACTCGAGGCACGGCGGGCACCGCGATCTCTACCGCGCCCGTATTCGCTTCGTCACCCGTGACGCCGTTTTCCTCCGCATCCGCGCCGGTAAAAGCTGAAATGCTGAAAGGGTGGTCTGGCGTTAGGTATTATCGGAAATCAGGAAGGCGAGTCGAGCATGGAAAGGAACTCGGTCAGGCTGATGGCGGTAGTGTTGCGGTTGAGTGGGTAGGCATCTCCATGGGGAATGACATAGTAGCCGTGCGCCGCACCAAGGGTGGCGCAGCTTTCGGTGTACCCGCGGGAAACGGCGGGGGAGAGACTGCGTTTGATTTCCACCGCCGTGATCTTCCCGCCGGGCTCTTCAATGACGAGGTCGAGTTCCGCGCCCGCTTGGGTACGGTAGTGGCTGATGGAAGCGGTCCTCGGCAGGTGCGTGATAATCTGCTCAAGGCAATAGCCTTCCCATGACTGCCCGCAGAGGGGGTGGCCGAGAAGGCCCTCGAGATCTTGAATACCCGCAAGGGTGTGGAGCAGTCCGCTGTCACGCCAATAGGTTTTCGGCGATTTGATAAGGCGCTTGCCGGCGTTGGTCGGGTAAGCGGGAACGGAGCGCAGCAGATAGAGACCTTCAAGCAGGTCGATGTAGTGGCGAGTGGTTTTTCCGTCGATGCCGAGAGAGGCGGAGAGTCGGCTGACGTTAAGCATGCATCCTTGCTGGTGGGCGAGCATGCTACACAGGCGGCGGAGAAGGAGCGGGCTGGAAGCAACGCCGAGCAGGGGCAAGTAGCGTTCAACGTAGCTGGTGATGAAGTCATCGCACCATTCTTGGGAAACCGTATCGCTCTCGGCAAGGTAAGCGTCCGGGTAGCCTCCCCGAAGCCAGTGGCGGTTCATTGTTTCCTCGGTCGCTTCCAGCTCGGTGAGGGTGAGGGGGGACAATTCGAGATAGCTGATGCGTCCGGCGAGAGTCTCCGCCGACTGCTGGAGGAGATCCGGCGACGCCGAGCCGAGGAGCAGAAAATGCGCCGACCGTTCTCCGCCCCGGCGGCGTTCGTCAATGAGGCTGCGCAAGACCGGAAACAGACCGGGCAGACGTTGAATCTCATCGAGAATGACCAGTTGCCCCGCAAACCCGCCAAGGTAAAGCTCTGGATCGCTAAGCTTCGCGATGTCCGACGGACGCTCCAGGTCCAGATAGTGGACGGGCTTTTCAATCCGCAGACTTCTCGCCAGCGTGGTTTTTCCAACTTGGCGTGAGCCGAGCAGCACAACGACCGGGACGCGGGTCAACCGTTCGCGCAAGACAGATTCCAATTGACGGGGCAGCATAAACAACCGTGGAAAAATGGAATTAATTCCAAAAAACCGAGGTTAATCGGCGGTGGGCAATGGTGTCAAGGTGAACTGCGAAGAAGCCGTGTCGGAGGGCATGGGAGGGAGGTTGGAAAGGCTTAGGTGCTGAAAGGGTGGTCTGGTTCAGGTCGGGGAGGGGCGGGCGAGGACGAGCGTGTGGCCTGCGCCCGCCGCCGCCGGCCATGGGTGGCGGTCTTCGTTTTCCGCCTCGAGGTGGAGTCCGCCGTTGGGGTGGAACAGGCGGACCACTCCCTCCGCTTGGTCGAGGGAACCGGAAAACCCGCCCAGCACTCCGCTCAGGCCGTAGCGTTCTTCCACGGCTCCGGGATCCGTCGCGTCATTCCCCGTGGCTGAAGGACCACCGGATGAAGGCGGCCGGGGCATCGCTTTCTTTGGGGATCAGCCACTCGCGCCATGTCTCGCCGTGGGCGTCGGTGATGACCGAACCGCTGGAACCGAGGGGCTGCCAGGTGTCGAGGTCCTCACTGAATTCGAGGTTGATTTCGACGGCGGAGGCGGCGGGATTGACGCGGAGGCGTGCCTCCCAAACGCCGTCCCCGGGACGCAGGGTCCGGGCATCGCCGGGTTCTCCGCTGGAGGGATCGCGGTCGAGGGCAAAGGCGACGAAGTTGGGCAGACCGTCGCCGGAAGCATCGTCCTCCGGTCCCCAGAGACCGTCTTCGCGGGGCAGGGCGAGGCGTGTCGGCGGGAAGTGGCGGGCGAGCCACTGGCCGTAGGGATCGAGCGGGGCGCGCGGGCGTACCCAGACCTCGAAATTGTCGATGCGGTTGACGTGCCAGCCGAAGAGTTTGCGGAAGTAGAGACCGAAGGCCTCGATCTCGCCTGCCGGAAGGCTGTCGACGCGCGTGGCGTTGAGGATGCTGAAGGTGGGGGAGGGATCGAAGCGATACCAGCCAGTCTCGCCAAGGTTGATGGTGTAGGAGCGCCAGAAGTCGAATCGGGACTCCACGCGCATATCCCAGCCCAGATACCATTGGCCATCGATGCGCACGGCGGGGGTGTTTTGCACGCCGCCTTCGGCGGTGCTTCCGTCGCGCGCGCGGAATTGAAAGGAAGCGAGGTCCCAACTCTGGCGGTCGATGGCGAATTCATCCGTCCAGAGCATCCATTCGGCAGGGGAGGCGTTGAGGAAGGGCATCTGGTTCATCCAGATGTGGCCGAGGGCGTCGGGTTCGTCGTATTCTTCGCCGGTGGGATTGCTGTTCACGCGGGGGAGGAAGCTGTCCGAACCGGCGGTGTTGAGGCAGCGGTGGGCGTTGGTGATGACAGGTTCGCCGTCGGGGCGGGTGAGGCTCCAGCCGACCGCATCGGCACCCATTTCGCCGCCATCGGGCGGGCGCGAGAAGTTTTCGCGATAGATGAGCGTGTCGGGTTCGCCGGTGAGAGGGGCGAGGATATCGACGCGAACTTCGTCGGTGGCGAGGGCGCCGTCGTCGTCCCACACGGTGAGGACGATGCGGCGTGAACCGATCCCGAGACCGACATCAACGGTCGGCTCCGGGCCGTCATAGAGCACGCGGCTGCCGCCATCCATCGTCCAGCGGTAGCGCACGATTTCGCCGTCGGGGTCGCTGGAGGCGGAACCATCGAGCGTGACCACGGCGAACCAGCCGTTGGTGGCGGTGGCGCTGCGGTCATGGCCCGCGCGGGCGGTGGGGCGGGCATTGCCTTCGCCGACGGTGAGGGCGAAGGAATCATAGGCGGTGTTGCCCGCCGTGTCCAGTACCCATAAAGTAACGACATGATCGCCCGGCGGCGCGGGGAGATCGGTGGCGGGTTCCGCGCCGAAATGGACGAGGGTGTCGTTGAGCCACCAGAGGTAGGTGAGCGCATCGTCTTCGGGATCGCTGCTGGCGGAGGCATCGAGCCGGATGGGCGCGCGGCCGTCGACAAGCACGGTGGCGAAGCGGTCGGGGCCGGCCACGGCGGTGGGCGGGAGGTTGTTGCTGTGCGTGACGACGATCCAATCCACTTCCACCTGCCCGGTGCCGACAACGCTGTCATCAACACCATTCCAAAAAAGGCGAAGGCCTTCGAGGGTGGGGAAGGTATTGTAGAAGGGGGCGTCGCTCTCCGGGGGCAGGGGCATGACGGCGACGAGTTCGTCGGCATCGAGGATGCCGTCGCCATTGGCATCGCGCCAAAGCTCCTTGCGGTCGGGGAGGATGCGGTAGCGGAAGGTGGTGAAGGTGTCGCTGGCCATGCCGCCGGAGGTGCGCACCCAACTGTTGGCGGGAAAATCCTCGCCCGCGCCGGGAGCGATACCGCCCGCGCCGGAAATGAACCCCGGGAGCCACCACTGCGGCGTGCGCTCGTATTCGCCGAGAAGGGTTTCGCCGCCGCCGTATTGGAGAAAGCTTGGGCCGGCCCCGGTGGTGCTGTTGCGCAGACGCACATGGTAGGCGGGACGCGCCCACCATGGCGCGGAAAAGTCGTTGAAGCGCGAACCGGCCACACCCTCCGGCGTGAGGTCGAGGCCGCCTTCCGGATAATCGTGGTTGAGGGAGAGGATGAAACGTCCGCCCTCGCCGCTGGAAGCCGTGGGCACGGGCCAGCGGAGGCGGAAATCGATTGTGAGCTGGCTCGTGGTGCGGTCGATGGGTTCGTTAAAACGGTGGTCGAGCGCGGTGAAGGTTTTGAGCCCATCGGCGTTGAGGTAGCCGGTGAACCCTCTGGTGTCGCGCGGCCCCGAGCGGATGAGCCGGATAACGCCGTCAACCTGCTCGAACGCACTGCCGTGCTCGGCGGGATCGCCCCAGAGCGGAACGGTGGAAAGGTCGTCCCACGCACCGGGATCGCCCGTGAAGTCGTCTTCAAGGAGGATTTCGCCGGGCAGTGGCGGGGCCTCGTTGGCGGCGACCAAACGCACGGCGGTGGCGGTGTTGTCGAACTGCAACCCCATGCCCGTGCGGTCGTCGAGGGTCCATTCGCCCGTGAGGCCCGCCGCTTCGAGGACGGTCCAACGCTCCCCGGCCTCGGGATACCAACCGGGAAGCCGCTCCACGACGAGCGTGCCGTCAAGCGCGGCGGTGCTGTCGGTGCGGATGATGGCGGCGGGGCTTTCAGGAGACAGCAGCAGACGGGTTGTGCTCGTGCCGGTCCAGACGGCGCTGCCTCCGGCGATTTGCAGCGTTCCGTTCACGTCCATGCGGCCCGAGCATGTCATGGCGTGTATGCCGCCCTCGGTTTGCCAGCTCAGGCGCGCGCCCTCCGCGATGTTCAGGAAAAGATTCGCGCCCCGCCCGCCGTCGAACGGCAGACCGTTGGACGGCGATGTAATGAACTCAAGAGTGCCTTCGTCCACATCAAACCCCGCGCCGGGCGGGTAGGCTTGATCGCCCGCGAGCACAAGCCGCGCCGGACCGCTCTTGGTCACGGTGGCGGGCGCGAAAAGAGTCCAGCCGTTGCGCGCGGTGTAGTCGAACGCGACCTCCGTCACGCCGACGTGGGTCAGATCGGCCTCGGTGCGAACCTCCGTATCTTGGTAAATCCAGACGGCGCCGGGATAGACCTGCGGATGGGTGCGCGTGATCCAGCGTGTGCCGGGATTGTCCTCAAACGCCATGTGCCCGTTGGTCTGCACCCGGCCGTTTGCCTGCGGGCGGTAGCCGAGGGGCAAGTTGGAGCTGTGGTGGGTCACAAGCGTGCCCGCGCCCATGCGGATGGAGCCGATACCGCGCATGACGGCACCGCGCTCGGTGCGGTCGGCGACGAACTCCTCGTCCAGCTCAAGGGTGCCGGTGCCGTCGCCGTTGACCCAGAGCTGGAGGGTATAGAAGGACTCGCGGATGAAACGCATGTCGGCCTCCGGGGCGAAGCGCAGATGCCCGCCTTCGTCGAGGATGACCCACGAGATAATCGACCCTGTGTCGGCCACCCATTTGCCCGCAAAATCAACGATCCCGCCCGATCCGCGCACGCCGAGGATGGGTGAGCCTTCGCCGGTGGGGTAGAGTCCCGCTTCGAGGCGGGTGTCCGCCGTGGGCGTCAGCCAAAGCCCGGACGCCCGCGCGAGATCGGGATCGGCGTGGGCATTGGCGTCCGCTCCGATCAGTCCGCCAAAACGGATGGCCGGATCCCCCGAAAGCCCCTCCGCCCGCAAGACGGCTTCGTCGGCGCGGTCGATCCAAAGCGTGTGCCCGGGTGTGGCGAAGTCGACGGTGCCCGCTTCAATGGCGCCGGAGAGGGTCAGGTCGGCGGCGGCGGTGGCCACCCGCGCGTCCGCTCCCTCCAGCCAGCCAGTGTGTCCGCCGCCATCCCACCAGTTGGCCTCGGCGACCGACCAGAGACCGTCGGGGCCGCTCTCGGGCGACCACTCAAGGGGGGTGGCCGCAGCCGTGAGGCAGGCGAGAAGACCGCCCGGTGCGGTCAAAGCAAGAGTGCGCAGGGATCTGAGAATCATTAAACCAATCGAGGGAGAAGGTGTGGATGGGGAAGGATTGGGAAAGGAAATTTAGCTTTTCGAATTTTGTCATCCTTGGCGCGTGAATCGTTCAGGGAAAGCATTTTCTTCGAGGGCAGCTTTCCCCACTTGCTTCGCGCTTTCGCACCGGCTTTGAATCGCACCATGAGGATCAATGAGTGCTTGTGGAAACTCACCGGAGACAAACTCCGGGAGTTCGCCGGTGTGCTGCGTGAGGGCAAGGAGAAGCTGCCGACGCGAAAAGCGGATTTCGTTGAGTTCATAAAGAAGCGCCTCCTCGGCGACCCGAAGCGGTGGTTGGGCAAAGAGCCGGAGGCGGAACGCACGGCATGGGCCGAGATCGCGCACCACGGCGAGATGCGCCCGGATGCCTTTGAGGCGAAGTTCGGCCTTCCTTTTCCGAAGATTGCGGGGGGATGGCAGGAAAAGGCCCAGACTGTCTTCGCCTATACTGTCTTTCGCTCCGATCCGGACGGTGCGCATGATCTCCCCGATGAACTGAAGCAGGCGGTGGCACCCCTGTTGGCCCCTCCGCAACCATTGGAACTGCCGGGTTGCGCGACGGCGGAGGAGTTGTCCGAGTGGCCCGCGCCGGTGGAGGGATGGAGTCCGCAGGGAATGCCGCGCGAGCGCAAGGCCGAGGTGCGGGAAACGGCGACCGTGGCTCCGGCGGAAGCGACCGCTCTCCTCGCTCTCGCGGCCAAAGGGAAGCTGAAGATTGCGAAGAGCCGGCAGGCCACGGCGGCGACGGAACGGGCGGTTACACCGCTTCTCGTCGGAGGCGACTTTCCTCTTGATGACCCAAACCCGCGCCCGTCTCCCTACTATCTCGAGCCAAAGCCGCCCGGCGCGGTGCGCGCGGCCGCATGGCCCGGATTTTTGGTGGCCGCGAAGTGGGCCAAGGCCTCCGCCGATGGCAAACTCTCCCTCACGAAAGCGGGGACCTCTCTTCTCTCCGGTTTCGATGCCGTTGCTTACCGGGAAGGTATCGAGCGGCTGATCAACGACGACAAATTCGACGAATTGGCGCGTATCCCTGAAATCCGGGGCCAGAGCGGAAGGGGGAAGCGCTACCTCACGAATCCCGCGCTCCGCCGGGGAACCATTTTCGACGGTCTCGCGGAGATGCCGCCGGGCCGGTGGTTTTCTTTCGATGAGGTCTTCCGTTTTCTGTGGGCAAACGGGTTTGCTTTCGAAACAAGCGATGAGCCCGGCTCGCTTTACCTGGTTGAGGCGCATTACGGTCAGCTCTACGTGAACGGTGCGGGTAACAAGTTGTCGCGCCTCTATCTCTCGGCGGTGCTCTTTGAGACTTTTGGGACGCTCGGTTTGGTCGATGTCGCCTTCTGTCCGCCGCATGGTGAGCGCGACGAGTTCTCAAGGCATTTGGGGGTTGGCGAGCTGGCGTATCTGAGCCGCTATGACGGTTTGTTCGGCATACGGATCAATCCGCTGGGTGCGTTCTGCCTTGGGATCGCGGAGTCCCTCGAGGTGCCCGCACCCGCCGCGACGGGTCAGTTCCGTGTCTTGCCGACGCTGGAGATCGCCCTCACGGGCGGCCGGTGCGAGCCGTTTGATGCCTTGCGAATCGAGCGCGCTTGCGTTTCCGTGAGCGATCACCTCTGGCGCTTGGACGAAGCGACCATCTTGCGCTCGATGGAAAACGGGCAAGTGCTCGACGAAATCGAAGAGGGTATCCGCAGCCTTGCAGGGGAAAGCCTGCCGTCCACGGTGGTCTCTTTTTTCCACGATATCCGCGACCGCGCGACCGCCGTTGTGCGGCGCGAAGAGGCGGAGTTGATCGAGTTCCGCGACGCCCGCACGGCCACGCTCCTTGCCTCGCGCCCCGAACTGCGAAAGATCTGCGAGCGGGCGGGAGAAAAATCCCTCGTGGTGCCGAAAAAGAATCTGCGGGCACTTGCCACACGCTTGAAACAACACGGCTATCTGCTTCCCGTAACATGAGCGTGCGGTCGGAAAACCCGCTCATCGTGCAGAGCGATCTAACGGTCCTTGTGGAAGTGGACAGCCCGCGATACGTGGTTGCCCGTGAAGCCCTCGCGCGCTTTGCCGAGTTGGTCAAGTCACCTGAGCACATCCATACCTATCGTCTCTCCCCTCTCTCCATCTGGAACGCCTGCGCGGCCGGATTCGGCGAGGAGGCCATCCGCACGGCATTGACTGAATACGCCAAGTATCCGCCGCCGCAGACGGTCATGGCGCAGGTGGCGGAATTCTCTTCCCGCTATGGAAAACTCATTCTTACGAAAGAAGAGAATGGTTCCTTGCTCCTCACGGCGGCGGACGCCTTTCTCGCCCACGCCATCTCGACCCGGCAGGAGACCAAGGGTTTCCTCCATCGTTTGGGTGAGCGCACCTTCCGGGTCGAGGCGCTTTGGCGGGGTCCCCTCAAGCGCGCCCTCACGCACATCGGATACCCCGTGGAAGATGTCGCCGGCTACCGCAGGGGAGAGACCCTTTCCCTTAACCTTGCCGAAAGGACGCGGGCGGGCGCACCCTTCGCCCTGCGGCGGTATCAGAAAGAGGCGGCGGAGGCGTTCTTCGCGGGCGGCGGCCCGAAGGGCGGGGCGGGGGTGGTGGTCCTTCCCTGCGGGGGCGGGAAAACCATTGTGGGCATTGCCGCCAT
>SKLD01000192.1 GCA_007123395.1 Opitutales bacterium | reverse complement strand
GTCACCGGCTTTGACGCTGAGGGTTCATTGTCGGTATCCGACGGAGCGTGGTTGCTTGACGCCGTTGGAACGGGATATTGGCTGAGTCCGGGCTCCAATCTGAAGTGGCACCGCAAGGTTCAGGAATCGAGGCACAACAAGACCCGTGCCGCTACCTTTGGTCCCTTTGCGACGGCATGGCTGGACCATGGCAAAGCCCCGGCCGATGCAAGCTACCACTTCATTGTCCGGCCGAACGCCACTTCGGCGGAAATGGAGGAGCTGACTTCGGCCATGGGCTCGACGGCCACCGCGCCGTACCGGGTCATCCGGCAAACGAGGGAAATCCATGCCATCCGGAGCCACACCGACGGAGCCTATTACATCAGCGCCTTCGAGCCGGTTGCGTCCACCGGTGTTCCTTTCATCCATTCGATCGGCACGCCTTCGCTACTTGTCGCGCGGGCCGGCGACGACGCCGTTCATCTGTCCGTCGCAAATCCCGACCTGAACCCTTCCTCCCGCGGGCATCCGGCGGCGCCTTCCGAGTTGGTGGTCAACGGCCAATGGGAGCCGGTGGAGAATCCTGACGTCCTTTTCTGGCACGTTGCGGGAAAGACAACGTTGCTCGTCCCCACGCGAATGGGCATGACCTTTGATCTGCTCTTGGAGCCCGCCGGGGAGAAACGAAATCCGCAAGACCTTCCTTCCAATGATGCGGTGTCACCTCCCGAAACCCGGCAAGAGGATCCGGCCAGTCTCCGCCTCAACTGGTCAATGCCGGATGCCGGGGAAACGCACGGATGGATTGTCGAACGCCTTACGCCGGAATCAGGAGAATTTGTCGTGGTCCAAATCCTTAATGGCGATCAAAGCGACTGGGTGGACGCCGGTCTTGAAGTCGGCAGGCTCGCCGCCTATCGAATTCGCCGGTGGTCGGACGACGGCATCAGTCCCCCGGGTAATCCGGTGCCTCTTTTCCTCGGCTCGGGTACCCAGCTTGCCTATTTCTTTCCGGAGATGGATTCCGTTGACAGACTCTGGTCCGACGGGTGGACGCACTTTGGTATCAACGATTACGCGACTGATTTTTACCTCACGAGTGACGGGCTCATGATGATGGACAACGATCCGGTCTTACCGGCGGGAATCACCCTGCCACTCGAGCCGAGTTCGGTGGGATCGGTCAGCGCCGAGCTGGGTGTTTTCTCCATATCGAATTACTTCGTCAACCTTTCCATCTCCGGCGGTGGGGAACGTCTCGCGGCCGTTCAGCTCACTACCCGGACCGAAGGGTTTATCGAAGGTTCGGAACGAACCGACTTCACCGATGCGAGTTGGGATATCCGCCATGGCCCGCCCCGGCTCGTCCGCATCTCTTGGGTGCCGGTGGACGATGACACCCTCCGGCTGACAGCGCAGTTTTATGGATCGACGGCCGAGGCGGATGTGGCATGGACGGATTCGATTCCTCAATCTTCCGCGCCGGTTTCAGTGACGTTGCAACTTGGTTTCGGCACAGCCGTCAATCGGGGCGCGTGGATCCGCTCTTTGCAGGTGGCGACAGGAGCGCCGTCCGCATCCGTCCCGTGGGAAGCGTTCAGCCCCTGCAACCCGACCCCGTGGTCATTGAGGCTCCACGGCGATCAGGCACTTGTTCTGTCGTGGCTGGCAGGCGCGGACCCACACGAGTATGGGTTGAAACCGATCTTTGAGCGAAGCGATGACCTTGTCAGTTGGTCGTCTGCCGCGATTGAACATGAGGATCCGCTCACGTTGACCCTTGGTGAACCGAACCGGCCGTCCTTTTTCCGTGTCCGCCTCCACAACCCCGATCTGAGGAGCGATTGATCTCCCGCGGCTCGGCAAGCCTTCCCGTTTCCAGTGGATAATTGAAAATCCGGATTTGCGATCCCACAAAGAACAATGAAACAAAAACAAGCACAACCCCGCAAGGGCACCAAGCCCTTTCGTATCATTCTCCGCTACGGACTCGATCCCTTTAACGGACCCAAGGAAAACCTGAAGCGGTTGGAGGAATTTATTCGAGAATCAACGATCGACGAGGTCATGTTTCTCCTCATGCCCGAGGAAAGGAGTTCGGGTCATCCAACCGAGGAACTGTCCAAGCCGTGGATCGACGTCATCAGGCAGGCCAAGGAGATGTTCGCCCGCCACGGCGTGGCAACCAGCCTCAATCCATGGACGACCACCTACCACGCGGGCCGAGGCCGAGGGCTGCATCCGGGGCAGGACTTCCGTTTGATGGTCGGCGAGACCGGTGCGGACAACGGAATGTCGCCTTGTCCTTTGTGCGAGAATTGGCAGCAATACCTCAACGAGTATTTTGTCTACCTCACGCGGGAGATCGAGCCCGTGGCGCTGTGGGTGGAAGACGATTGGCGCCTCCACAATCACGGCGGGGAAATGGGCTACGGCGGATGTTTTTGTGAACACTGCCTTGATCGCTTTGCCCGCATGGTCGGCCGGGATCAGGTCACCCGTGAAGAGGTGGTCGCGGCTGTCGCCGCACCCGGAGAGCCGCATCCGTGGCGGGCAAAGTGGCTGGAACTAGCGCAACAGGCCTTGCGCGAGCCTGCGGAAAAACTCACTGCCGCGCTCAAGGCGGCGGCGCCGGAGATGCGCATCGGTCTGATGACCAGTATTCCGGATATCCACAGTATCGAAAACCGCGACTGGAATGGCCTCATGGATGTTTTCACCGATGAGGGCGAACGATACCTCATCCGTCCGCACATGCCCCCGTACACGGAGGAGCCTCCCATCACCACCACGCCGGGTTTCTCGCGCCAAACCATCGCGAACCTCGACCGGGACGCCGACATCTATCCTGAATTGGAAAACTCCCCGCGCTGCGGTCCATACAGCGGCTCCCATGCCTACAGCGCATGGGAGATGTACAATGCCATCCTCTATGGATCGCGGGGTATCACCATCAATCATTTCGATAATATGGGGATGAACACGTACTACGACCGCGGAATGGGTGCGAGCCTTGGTCGTCATCGTCCCTATTTTGACGCGCTGATGGATCTGCGTCTGGATGACCGCCGCGCGCGCGGCGTTAAGATTCTCTTCTCCCCTGACGTGGCCGCACACAAGTGGACCGGTCCCGGCAGTTCATCCGGCGGCGCGAAGATGTACACCGGTGAAGATCCCTCGAAAATGAAGAAGGGAGACCGTTCGCTGAACCAGCTCGAGGCCGATTCCATCGCGTGGAGCAAGGCGTTCTATGTCCTGGGCGTGAGTCACGCCTTCACCCGTTCCACCACTGCGGAGACCGGTGCGGTATTCGCGGTCTCCGACCAGACCTTGCGTTGCTACAGCGACGAAGATATTGAAGCGCTCTTGGGGCGGCGGATCATCCTCGACCTGCCGAGCGCGGAAATCCTCGTGCAACGGGGTTTTGGTTCGCTGATCGGCGTCGATGCAATCAAGCGGGTCGCGCTGGAGCAGGCGGCGTATTCCATGGAAGAGGTGGAGACGGCGTTCTTCGGAGAACTCGACGGCGGGGTGAGGGCACGCATGTGCGCGCAGCGCTGTGCGAACCCGATCGGCGCACTCGACTATTCATCTGAAGTGGAGGTGCTTTCCACGATCAAGGGCCCGGAGTTTGAGGTGAAGTTCCCTGCTTCGGGTCTCTTCACAAACCGCATGGGGGGCATGGTTTACACGTGTTGCTACCCCCTTGGCAGCGCTCAGTTTTACATGGCCTATTTTAACCGGGTCCGGCAGGAGTACTGGGCAAAGGTGCTCTTCCGCATGAGCGGGAAGGGGGGGACGCAGACAATCGCCGGCGGACACCCCATGCATGTGCATTCCCATGACTTGGACAACGGTGTTTCCATTGCGGCGACGAATGTCATCTATGATGAGACGGACTCCTTCGATCTCCTGCTTAACGCCGAAACGGTCGAGGGCAGGGTCTTCCGCGCCCTTGGCGATGACGCCTCGTGGGGCGTTATTGATCCGGATTTGCGCATTGAGGGCGATCTCGCCCGCATTCGCATGAAGTGGCGGTTGCGCCCCCTGCAAAGTCTCTTCCTCACCCTACGCGACGCCTGACTCCCCATAAACCGCTTACCGCTGCAATGAAATATCAGCCCGACAGTCCCGATTTTGTCACCAGCCCGTTCACCGGAATGACGCGCCGCCATTGGGTCGATTGCGCTCAGCATTTGATCGACGGTGTATTCCGGCACATAAATGGGATGGATGATCCCATCGCCATTCCCAAGCAGAGCCCCACGTCCTACCCGCAACCGGACGACCCGAAACACCGGTTTCAGGCAGCCGAATTCGAAGGCCTCGCCCGCACCTTCATGGCGGCCGCGCCTGTTATTGCCGAGCGGCCCGACGCCGTATCCAACGGCATTGGTCTGCGTGATTACTATGCGAATCAGATTCTTTTCGCGACGGATCCGCAGTCGCCGCGGTATGTCGGTTCAATCACTGAGCTGAACAAGCAGTATCCGAAGATACAATACCAGCAGACGGTGGAGGGCGGAGCGCTCGTCGTGGGGCTTATGCAATGCCGGCGGCAAATCTGGGACCGCTACAGCGCAAAGGAAAAAGCCCAAGTGGCCGCGCTTCTCCACGACTACGGCCACAACCAAACAATTGGGCACAACTGGCGCTTTTTCAACGTGCTCATGCTGACCTTTCTCAAGTTGCACGGCTTTGAGATCGACGAGGTCATCCTCCGCGACCACCTGCAGCACCTGATGGCGCAATATTCCGGAGACGGCTGGTATAGCGACGATCCGTGTTACGATTTATACAATCCATGGGGATACCATTTCTATGGTCCGCTGTGGTGCCATTGGTATGGCTACGCCCATGAGCCCGAGCTTGCCGCCGTCATCGAGAAGCGCAACCGGGAGTTCGCCGCCCAATGGCCGCGTTTTTACTCGCGGCAGGGCAAACAGATGATGTGGGGGCGAAGTATCATCTACCGTTTCGGGGCCTCGGCGGGGCTCGGCGCTCATTTCCTTGCACGCGATCCTGTCATCGATCCGGGATTCGCACGCCGCATTGCCTCCGCCAATATGCTCCAGTTCCTTTCCCGCGAGGACCTTTATGTGAACGGCGTTCCCTGCCTCGGGTATTACGGACCGTTCGATCCCCTGATCCAGTTCTATAGTTGTGCGGCCAGTCCGTTCTGGGTGGCGAAAATCTTCGTTGCGCTTTCTTTGCCGGAAGATTCGCCGTTTTGGACGGCGACGGAGACCGAGGGATTTTGGTCCGGCATTGGCAAGGGCACGGAGACGGTGGAAATGGCGGGCCCCGGCATTCAGGTCGTCAACCGCGGGGACACCGGAACAAGTGAAATCCTCACCGGCAAAGTGCCCCGACACGACCCCTTCTACAACCAGCTATGGTTCAACGCCGATTTTTGCTGCGAAACCGAATCAACCGAGGGTGCGAATCCCGCCAACTACTCGGTGCGTGATCTCGGAGGCGGCGGGTTCCGCATCCCGCTTGCGATCGGATTCAGGCGCTTCAAAGAGGGCATCATCTACCGTGCTATCAACATGAAGGCGGGCGGGGGTGCCGACTCCATGCACAAATATGTCGTCAACAAAGGAATCGAACGAATCGACCTCGCCGATATTGTGATCCCCGGCGGCTTTATCCGCGTCGACCGCGTGCGCCTTCCCTACAGCAATGAGTTGCACCTCGGGCATTATGCCCTGCCGCATGTGGACGGGAAGCCGGCGCGGGTTGCGGAGCGCGTGATCGATGGCCATCCCGTTGTGACCGCCGCCATCTCCGGCCGACAGGTGGCCATGACCGCGGTTCGGGGTTGGGAGCATCTGCGGTCGACCATCCATCACGGGATGAACCCGGAGGCGACCGAGAGCACGGTCATCCATGCCGCCCGCACCGTCGGGCAGGACTACGGTGGGATGGAGCTTATGGTGACGGTCATGTTGCACCGCATCGACGACGGACAATGGTCTGACGATGAGTTGCAACCGGTGCGGTCCCTTGAACTGGTGCCTTGGGCGCCGTCGGGGCAACCCTGCGGCGCGCGTTTGGTCCTTAAGGACGGGCGCGAACTTACGATTGATTTTGGAAACATCGAAGGCAATTTGACCTGATTGCCTTTTCCATTTGTCGCTCTGCAAATATGCAAAAAATGAATACAGTCATCGCTGCAATAAAACGCGTATCTTTCCTTGCACCGCCTTCAGCGGCTCTGGGTGTGTTCTGCTATGCCCTGCCGGTTGGAGCTGGAGAAGGTGATTTTTTCGCTGATGTCGCCATTCCGATTGTTCCGGGTACCGGATCTTTGGTCCATCGTGTGGACTTTGAGGCTCCGAGCAGTTTCAACTACGGGGCCGGTTGGGCGGGCTCAGGGTTTGGCTTGACGGGAACGCAGCGCGGCGCGCCTGAGGAAATCTGGCAGGACGCGCCGCCTCCCGGTGGGCTTGAGGGAAGCACGCGGGCGCTCTTTTTCCGGCGCCTTGAACGTGATTCCGCATGGTATGAAGAGCACCCCGGTGCCGTCGGTCATCCCGTCTACGGGCAACCGGATGCAGTAAACCAAGACGACTTCTATGTCTACGCCCGCAACTTCACGGCGGAGGATCGTTTCTCCATCACCGTCCGGGTGTATGTCAATCTCGGTCGGACTGCCCGAGCCACTTTCGGTTTGCGCACAACGGCGGTTGTTGAAAACACGAATGTTGAACCGAGCGAGATGCGCAATGTCTGGCCCGCGGTTTGGTTGTTCAAGGCAGACGGGGGCGACGGTGTTTTCAGTGATTTGCGTGCCTTTATTCGCTCGCCCTACGGGAATTACTCGGAGTATATCGACCTGCCGGACATTGCCGGTTGGTGGACGCTGGGCATGAGTTTTGATGAGTCCGGTGATATCCACTATTTCGCACGGCCCGGCGCGGAAGCGCTGCGCGGAAGCGATTATCTTGCCTCGGCCAGCCGCTATGGATCGGGACGGCATTTCCGGCGTAACATCGATGCCTCGGTAATGATTTCCACATCCAATTACGATGAATCGGAGGAAGGCTCGGTGCAGATCATGGACGATATCATGATCCACACCGGCGGGCTCGATTTTTATGACCTGTGGGCGGCGGACCATTTTCCGGAAGACGCCTTTGAGAACGGCCGCGCCATTGGAATGGCGGCTCGGAGTTACGATGCGAACCGGAGCGGATATACCAATTTCGAGGAGTACCTCATCGGGAACCACCCGCTGACCTCGAATCCACCCTTTGGTCTTGGGATGGAAGTGGACGGGAATCATATGAACCTCGCCTTTCCGAGCAAAGCCAATCGAAGTTACACGCTTGAGCGCAGCACCGATCTCATGGTTTGGGAACCTCTTTTCAAGGGCGTTGAGGGGACGGGTGATTTCATCGGCGTTTCTGAAGAACCGCTCGTCGAGCCCGCGTTTTACCGTGTCATCGTGCGCCCGCGCTACTGGGTCCGGGAAATGGCGCCGTAGTACCATGAGCGTTCGGCGGCGAAGCGTTGGAAAATCTGCCTTCGCCTGTATAGGATTCACCGAAATGTATAAAGAACGACGCTTTGTCCGCTGTTTGCCGTATCACCTTTTGATATCACTGTTTCTTCTCGGTTTTCTTCCGGGAGAGAGTTCCGCGACCGTACGGATCAACGAATTCATGGCTTCCAACGGCGAGACGCTGGCGGACGAGGACGGCGACTATGAAGACTGGATTGAATTGTACAACTTCGGTGACGCGCCGGTGTCTTTGGAAGGGTGGGGGCTTTCGGACGATGCGGAGAATCCTTTCAGGTGGATTTTTCCCGAGGCTACGGTAATCGAACCCGGTGAGTTCCTGTTGGTTTGGGCATCCGGAAAAGACCGCGTCGGCGCGGAGGCGGAGGAGGGTGTCGAGGCGTTGCCCCCCGACGCGGTGGATGGGCTTGTCCTGCGCCTGCGCGCGGCGGATGTGGAGGCGGCTGATGGCGCTGCCGTCGGGGTGTGGACCGACTCGAGCGGGCGCGGCAACAACGCGGCGCAACCGAATGTCGCGCGACGACCCACCTATGTTGCTGACGGTTTGAACGGGCGCGCGGTGATGCGGTTCAACCGTTCCGCCACGCAACAGTTTTTCCTGCCCACCGGGGGGGTCGCGGGCATGGATGATTTCACGGATTTCACGTATATCGCGGTAGCGCGGTGGACGGGCGGTGTGCGGTCGGGTTTTCTCGGCGGCTTCCGCGGGTCGAACATGGCCAACGCGGGCAGTGTGGTGATCGAGATCAGTGAAACGGGGGGCGGCCTTCGTCTGCGGCTTCCTCCGAACATTGACGTGACGGCGTCCAACGCGCTTTCGCAAGACCGTTGGCATGTCGTCGGGGCGGTGATGGACGGTCCGCAGGCGCGGGCGCGGTTGACGCGCGACGGCGAGGTGCTGGCGGAGGCGACGGGATCGGTGGGGCGCACGCTGTTGTCGGACTACGAGCGTGTGCCGGTGGGCAGTTCACACGACGACGGACGCACCTTCGGCGGCGAGATGGCGGAGGTGCTTCTGTTCAACCGCGGTTTATCCGCGGAGGAGCAGGCCGGGGTGGAGCGTCACCTCAAGGCATATTACGGTTTGGGGCCGGCACCATTGCACCCGCACACGAACTTCCGTATTGCGGCGGCGGGTGAGGAACTGCTTCTGACGCGACCGGATGGCTCGACGGCGGACTTCGTCGATCCGGTGCCGGTGCCGCGGGATGTTTCCTACGGGCGTAAGCCCGAAGATCCGCGGGCATGGGCCTATTTCCACGAGCCCACGCCAGGAGCGCCCAACACGACTCCTGCGCTCTCCTCGCTCCTTGCACCGGTGGACTTTTCGCATGCGCCGGGCACCCACGGCGAAGCATTCGACCTGACGTTATCGCATCCCGATCCGGCAGTCACCGTGCTCTACACGCTCGACGGCTCCGAGCCGGACATCGACAATCTCGACGGCACGACTTACGAATACGTCAATTCCTATCCGAGTGGACCGTTCCGGCAAAACACCTTCACCACCGGTGTGTATTCCACGCCGATACGGATCGCTGACCGCAGCGGCCAACCGGACAAGCTGGCGCGCATTTCGAGCACGGCGGATTCAAGTCCGACATATTTTCCGACCGCACCGGTGAAGAAGGGCACCGTGGTGCGGGCGCGTGCCTATCGCGACGGTGCGTCCGGCCCGGTGACGACCGCGACCT
>SKLD01000561.1 GCA_007123395.1 Opitutales bacterium | reverse complement strand
CCTCAAAGATGCAATTTTAAAAATCGCTAGTATATTAAATGTCTCGAAGAAATATTTGTTGATTCGCGGATGCTTTCGGTATGGTGCAAGAGATTACGGCAGCGAAGTGCCGCGTCCTGCGAGGTAGAGGCGGTACCACTCTTCGCGGGTGAGGCGGACGTCTGTGGATTTGGCGCAGGCGCGGATGCGGGCGGGGTCGCGCGTGCCGATGATCGGATGGATCTTGGCGGGGTGGCGGAGGAGCCATGCGATGACGATGGCCTCGGCGGGGACGCCGCGGGCATCGGCGAGTTCGTGGACGAGGGCGGCGGTGGGTTGTATCCGCGGGTCGTCGGTGTCGGGATTGCGACCGGAGAGGTAGCCGTAGGCGAGGGGTGCCCACGCTTGGGTGACAATGCCGTGGAGGCGGTGGTATTCGAGGGAACCGTCGGCGGGGTGACCGAGGGCAGGTTCGCGTCCGGCGCTGACGATGCCGGCGTCGATGAGGGAGGTCTTGAGGAGGTTGATCTCGACTTGGTTGGCGACGAGGGGGAAGGGGAGGGCATCGCGGAGCAGTTCCATTTGTGGCGGGGTGTGATTGGAGACGCCGAAGGCGCGCACTTTCCCGGAGGCGTGTAGTTTGGCGAAGGCGGCGGCGATTTCCTCCGGCTCCATGAGCGCGTCGGGGCGGTGGAGAAGGAGGATGTCGATGCGGTCGGTGCCGAGGCGGCGGAGGGACCCTTCAACGGAACGGAGGATGTGTTCTTCGGAGAAATCATAGCGGTGGGGATCGTCGGCGCCGGGGTCGCCATTGAAGCGGATGCCGCATTTTGTCTGGATGAGCATGCTGTCGCGCGGGAGGCGCATTTCTTTGATGAGTTCGCCGAAGACCTCCTCGCTATCGCCGCCACTGTAGATGTCAGCGTGGTCGAAGAAGTTGATGTCTTCTTCGAGGGCGGTCTCGAGGGCTTTGCGGCCCGTGCGGAGGTTTTCGGTTTTATCCATTTCACCGCGGCCGCGATTGCCGCCGAAGTGCATGCAACCGAGGGCGATGCGGGAAGCGGGATGCCCTGAGGAGGGATAGTCGAGGGTGCTCATTGTCATGCGGAGTGGTGTAGCCCGCCCGCATCGCTGACCGCAATCGCGGAATGGATGCTTCGGCTACCGACAGTTCCGAGCCCACCGTCGTTCTGCCGCCGGCAGATCTTTGTTACGAATATCTGTTTGGGTGCTGCCGGTGCCCGCCGGGACTTATTCCTGCTCTTTGAGGATGCGCTGGAGGAGTTCGCTCATGTCCTCTTCGGCGTCGAGGACTTTCTGGCTGCAGAAAATCGGGCGTTCTTCGTGGAGGGCGAGGGCGATCGCGTCGCTCGGACGCGAATCGATCTCGACGATCTTCGTGCCCAACTCGTTCTCCATTTTGAGGATGATGCGGGCAAAAAAAGTGCGGTCGAGGACGTCGTTGATAACGATGCGCTGGAGTTCGACGCCGAAACCCTTGAAAAAGTGTGCGATAAGGTCGTGTGTCATGGGGCGCTCGCGCTGCACACCGTTGATGATCATGGAGATAGTGTTTCCGATCTGTGGATCGACATAGATGATGAACGTCTTTTCCTCGGGGCCGAGAAAAAGCGCGCACCCGTTGGACGTCGGCATGACGCCCTTGATTGCGACTTTCACCACCGTGCTTTTCATACAGGGACAACATGCCCCTGCGCCGTGCTTCCCGCAAGCCCCGTAACGGGAATTCTCCCTATGTTTACGGCAGCGGACTCTACTCGGACTCCGGCGGGTACTGCGCGGTGCGTGAGGACTGTGCGGGCTGTCATAGCTGCATCTGCGGTTGCGCGGCCGCCGGTTGTTCACTGTCTGCACCGGGTTCTCCGCGGCCAAAGCCGCTGATGACCCACCAGAGGAAGAGGAGGCTGCCGTAATATGTGATGACGCCGACAATCTCGTGCATGACGAAGTAGTTTTCGAGACCGACGACAGGGGCCAAGTAAACGATGATGATGATACGCAGGTAATTAAAGAGGATCCCGCAGACGGCGGCGGCGACAAGGAGGAGCGCCTTGTCGAAAAGGGCGATCTTCTTGAAGAGCACGAGCAGCAGGGTGAGCAGGAGCGAGGCAGTGAGGACGCCGAAACCGTTGCATTCGGCGGCGACGTGGAAAGGGTGGTCGTTGGCGAAGAGCAGGAGCATGGGCCCCTCTTCGCGACCGGCGGTGAGGGCGAGTTCGGCGTCCTTGCCGAGCCATCCGAGGATCCGCGCCGAACCTTGCGCGGCGAGCGTGCGCATGGGCCAGTCGAGGAAGGGTAGGAGCAGCGCCATGAAGACGTACAAGCTGAAAGCGCCGAGGAGCGCGGCGGTGAACCGGGCAATACCGCTGCCGAAGGTGTAGACGAGCGCGGAGGCGAGGGCGAGGACGAAGCCGGGCAGCACAAGAATGCTCGCGCCCGTGAGCGCTGCGCTGACGGCGAGCAGCAATGAGCCGACCAGAAGGAGCGCGGCGCCGCGGCCGAAGTCACAGACGGCGCGCAGGCTGATGCGTTTCTCGTAAATGAGGACACCGAGCGCGAAGACGAGAACGACGAAGGCATGGAGGAGCTGCTCTTCAGTTGTCGTGCGCTGCCATAACCACGAAATCACCGGCAGAAAGACCAATGCGGCAAGCGCGTAGAGTGCGAGCGGCAGGGTTTCGCGGCGGATGAAGGCGAGCGTCTTGTCGATCATGTCCGGAAGATCGGAGGGCGGACGGGGTGCGCTATTCCACGAAAGAGATACTTTTGCCGTGGAAGCCCCCGCCGGTGTGCGCTACAAGTCGTTGCCGATCACCCATGCGCCCGGCTCGACTTCATCGCCCTCCTCGTCGACGATTGGAAAGCGGTAGAACCATCGGTCGTCGAAGTCCGGGTTGTCGGGGTCGAATTCGGTGCCGCTACCGTTGGCGTAAAAGAGCCATTCGCCGAGGCGGTGGATATAGAAATATTGCGGGCGCGTCGGACGGATGAAAATCCAGCTTTGCAGGCGCGGATCGTGGAAGTGATAGCGTTCTTGTGTCGCTTCCGTGGCGGCGTAGAGGAAGTGGTGCTGCGGATGAAAGATCCACGGGAATCGGTCGGCCTTAAACTCGCCGAGAAACCCGACCGCGTAGGTATGGCCGGGAGTAACCGTGACGGCCTGCCCGCTGAAAAACTGTCGTACCCGCGGGTCCTCGGAAAACAGCTCGACGGGGAAGGTCAGCGACTGGTCGCCGAAGGTGCCGGTGACCTCGATCAACAATTGGCCGGTGTCAACATTGTCAATGACGAGGTCGGTGCCCTCGAAGCGGATGTCAAACGAGTCCACGTCGGCGATTATCGGGTCTTCCTCGTCGCCGAGGACGGGTTCCCAACTGTATTGGATACCGTCGGGATTCCCTTGGCTTACGGATATTGTCTCAAAGGCCACGAAGCTATTTAGCTGTGTTGTGTAATCCGGTACGTTAAAAGGCAGGGTGAGCGGTGCTTCGGTGAAGGCGTTGAACGAACCACCGAGCCCGCCTAGGTTAAAGCGGGAAATACGGTTGATTTCCTGCAGGACTTCGAGCCCTTCGGGCGTGGCTTCACCGAATACGGCGTAAGCGTTGTTGAACCGGGGAATATGCAAATCCGAATTATCGCGAATGTTGAAGAACCACTGGTTTGAAGCGTTGCCCCCGGCTGGGCGGGCCATCGCGATGGTGCCCGGAATATTGGGTCTTTCGAATTCCATCGGAATGGTGTCGATCATCTGGATGAGCCAGAGAGGTGCTTCGGTGTTGTCCTCCGGTCGCGAAAACCGGAAGCCGCCCGCTTGCACCACGTATTGCTCCGGGCTGCGGTGCACGATCGTATGGTCGTATTCACCACGGCGCGCATAGGTCATAAAGTTGGCAACGGTCAGCGGGGCATCTCCGGGGAAGAGCTGCACGTCGAAGCTGAAGTCGCGGTAGACGAAGTCGTCCGCCGATTCGAGGTCGAAGATACTGGTGTAGGGCTCACCGGACTTTGTTTTGAAGGTCTGGAGCGTTCGGGTGAAGCCGCTGCCGAGATCCACCCGACGGCGTTCGTCGGGCTCGGGCAGTGAGATGGTGAAGGTTGCCGTGGGCCCCGGATCCGGATGCCGCTCGAAGACCTCGCGCATGTCTTGGGTGAAGCCGGGATTGCGCGTGTCGAGCACCCGGAACGAGAGGTACTTTGTCTGCGTGAGTACCTCGGCGGAAGCGGCGGCGAGCGGAAGGATCGCTCCCAGCGCGAACAAGGGTGTTCGTCGGAACATAAGGAGAGAAATCTAAACCGCCCGCCTCAGGTCGTGTAAAGCGGCAAATAGCGTTCGCGAAGGTAGCGCAGGAGGGCTTCCGTCCCGAGCGGTCGTCCGGTCGCGCGCTCGGCGAGGCCGTTGGCGTTCTCGCGGCGGGCCTTGCTGTGCACGTTTTCACGCAACCACCCGAGCAGACGCGTATAATCGCCGCGCCCGAAGTCCTCTTCTAAATCCGGAAGGGTGTCCTTCGCGGCATACCACAATTGCGCGGCAAGCAGGTTGCCCAGTGTGTAACTGGGGAAGTAGCCGAACATACCTTCGCACCAGTGCACGTCCTGAAGGCAGCCCTCCGTGTCCGAAGCAGGCGTAAACCCGAGGAGGTCGCGCGAGCGTTCGTTCCATGCTTCCGGCAGATCCCCGATGGCGACGCGGCCCGCGAAGAGGTCGCGTTCGAGACCGTAGCGCAAGATGATGTGCAGGTTGTAGGTCACCTCGTCGGCATCCACCCGGATGGGCGTGACCGCCACGCGGTTGATTGCCCGGTAGAGCTGGTCGGAGTCCACCTTGGCAAGCTGCTCTTTGAAGAACGCGCGGTAGCGGGGCTCCCAGTGCCTCCAGAACGGACGGCCTCGGCCCACCTGGTTCTCCCAGATACGGCTCTGCGACTCATGCGCCGCCATGCCCGCCGCGTGCGAAAGAGCGGTGCCGGGATAGTCTGTCGGCAAGCCCTGCTCGTAGAGGGCGTGGCCCGTCTCGTGCATCGCGCTGGAGAGCGAGTCGAGCGGATTGTCGGGATCGTAGCGCGTCGTCATGCGCGTGTCGAGGGGATGCCCCCCGCAAAAGGGGTGGACCGCCCGGTCGAGCCGACCGACATTGAAATCAAAGCCGAAGGCCGCTACGACCTCGCGGAGAAACGCCTCCTGCCCGTCCACGGGAAAACCGCGGAAAAGGTCCGGCGGGGTTGTGTCTTCCGCCGAAAGGATGGTGTCGAGTATAGGGCGGAGGCCTTCGCTCAGCTTCGCAAAGAGCGGATCGATAACCGCCGTCGACATGCCCGGGTCATAGACATCGACGAAAAAATCGTAAGCGTCTTCCGCGTCTTGGTATTCCGCTTCCTCCCTCGAAAAATCGAGCGCCTTCCGCAGGTGCGGGGCAAAGGAAGCGAAATCGTTCTTCTTCCGCGCCTCGACCCACGCGTGAAACGACTCGCTGCGTGCCTTCGACCGCCGCGCGACAAATTCTCCCGGAAGCTTCACCTCGCGGTCATACTCCCGCCGTGCCTCCTTCACGATGACCCGCTCGTCGTCGGAGAGAGAGTCCCGATCCGCCTCGAGCGTGTCCAGCCATTGCCCGACTTCCGGCAGGGTGCTTTCGCGGTGCAGAAGCTCTGCATAATAGCCGTTTTGCTCGGCGCGAAACGCGGCGCTGCCCGGAGGCAGGTTCACCTGTTCGTCCCAAAAAAGTATGCCCGCCGCAGCCGAGAGGCGGTCGATCCGTTTCTGGTGCGCCAGCAATTCGCTGAGTGCCTTTCGAGTATCCATCCCCATCGGCTTATAAAGGTGCTGCTTTTCCGCAATCCCCAAAAAACCGCTTGCGGTCGCGAAAAGTTGAGACGGAGGACGGGCCAAGATCAGCAAGGTGAATCCTCATGGCTCCGCCGCCTCGATTGTGCGGCGAAATGCACGTGCGGCCTTGGCGGGATCTTCCGCCAGAAGAAGACCGGAGACGACGACGACGCGGCGTGCCCCGGCGGCGAGAACCTGCTCCACATTGTGCAGTTTGATGCCGCCGATGCAGAAAAAGGGGAGTGGGGGCGAGAGCGAGGCGGCGTGCGCGACGAGGTCGAGGCCGACGGGCTCGTAGGTCGGCTTGGTCGGCGTTGCGAAGACGGGGCCGACGGCAAAATAGTCAAGGTAGCGGGCGTTCTCCAGAGCGCCCGCGATCTGCGCGGGGGAGTGCGTGGAGAGTCCCAGAATGCGGCCCGGCCCGAGAACCGCGCGGGCTTCGGCGGGGCTGATGTCGTCCTGGCCCACATGCGCGCCCGCGCTCGTCAGGCGGGCCGCGACGTCGATGTGGTCGTTGACGATGAGCGGCACACCGGCCCGTGCGCAGAGCGGCAGGACCTCGCGCGCGAGGGCCTCGACCTCCGCCGGAGGGGCGCCTTTAGCGCGGACTTGGAGGATGCCCACGCCCCCTTCGAGCAGGGCGCGCGCGGTCTCCTGCCAGCGCGCGCGGGGCGTGTAGCCGGTATCAAGAATCCCGTAGAGTGTCGCTTGCCGCAGATCGGCCATGCTCCCGAAGGCACGCGGTGCCGGGGAGGGCGTCAAGCGTCGAGGGCCGGGACGACTGGATTTGACGGGTGTCCGGAGATCCGTGGAATAACGGTTTGCTGGTTTGCAGCGGTTTTACCGTCTCAAAAGAAAGGGTTTTTACTCCCGGCAATGTCGGGCAATGCTTGTTGCGCGGCTTGTGGCCGGTGCATTCGGGATGGATTTTCTCATCGATCCCATGAGATTCGCTTATAAATGACGGGCAATCTCCGTAATAAGTCGTCTCCCCCGCGGTCTTTAATGAGATTGGGTTTCGTTCGCAACAAAGAGCATGACCACTCCAAACCAGGTGCAGAAATCGCTAATTTGCCGCACGCTTCAAGAACTTGGCGTGGGCGAGAGGGTGACAATCAATGCTGTAAATGTTTCGACGGAGGACTACACTCGACTTGCCGGGTTGGGATTGTGCCCGGGGCGCAGGGTGGAGGTGCTGCGGACGGGGCGGCGAATGATTGTGCGGAGCGGTTCCACTTGTGTGGGCATCCATGAGGATTTGGCGGCGGCTGTGAAGGTCAGCACATGATTGCGCGTTTGAAACCCAAAGCAGCGGCGTCTCGTTTGTCCGGCATTGGCTCTGAAAGACAGCTCCGGTGCAGGGTGATTTTTTTCGGGAATCCGAATGCCGGAAAAACCACCCTTTTTAATCGGCTGACAGGATTGCGGGCGAAGACCGCAAACTATCCGGGAACGACCGTGGAGGTACGCATCGCCCGGCTGGAAATTGACGGCGCACTGTGGGAATGGGTGGACCTTCCAGGCCTTTACAGCTTGTATGGCAACGGTGCGGATGAGCGCGTCGCCTCGGAATATCTGCAGCATATCATGGATGCGGACGCGGTGCCGACGCAGGTGGTTTTAGTTGTCGATGCGACGCGCATGGAACGTGGGCTTTGTCTGGCTGCGCAGTTATGTGAACGCGTGCCATCCTTCCTGATCGCGCTAAACATGATGGATGTCGCAAACAAGCAACGGATGCAGATTGACCGTGCTTGCCTCGAATCCGAGTTGGCGCAAACGGTCGTTCCGGTATCCGCCCGCACTGGCGAGGGGGTGTTGCAATTGAAGCAGCGACTGATTGCCGAACCCAATCCTTGTGCGGGTGCGTGTCCGGAGAGAGCGGTGCTTTGCGATGTGTGCGACGGTTGTCCGCATGCCGCCCGCTTTGCCTGGGCCGAAACTTTGTCCCGCAAAGCCTGCCGCAGTGACCAAGCACATCCTTCCAATGAGACCAGTTTTCGGGTGGATCGCTGGACAACGCATCCTGTTTGGGGCTTGGGTCTTTTTCTCCTCGTTATGGCGGGATTGTTCCAGACGCTCTTTGTTTTGGCACAAGCGCCGATGGAATGGATTGAGGCGTTTTTTGCGTTCCTCTCGAACACCATGGGCACCTTTCTGGCGGAGGGCTTGCTGAGCAGTTTCCTTGTCGATGGAATCATCACGGGTGTGGCGGGAACGGTCGTTTTTTTGCCGCAGATTTGTTTATTGTTTTTTCTCATCGCTCTGCTGGAAGATACGGGTTACCTCGCGCGGGCGGCTTTTGTCGTGGATCGTTGGATGGTGAAGACGGGCCTCCCGGGACGGGCTTTTGTCCCCATGCTTTCAGCCCATGCATGCGCCATTCCAGCCATCATGGGCACGCGGATAGTGGAAAATCCCCGCGACCGGCTGGTGACGATCCTAGTCCTTCCCTTGCTCTCCTGTTCGGCGAGGATTCCGGTCTATGTCATGGTCACGGCGATGCTGTTTGCGGATCGGCCGGTGATGGCCGGTTTGATTTTTACAGGAGCCTATTTCCTTGGGCTTATAGCTGCTTTTTGTATGGCTTGGGTCTTCAAAAAAACGCTCTTAAGAGGAGAAGCCCAGCCCCTGCTGATCGAGTTGCCTGACTATAGACTGCCCAGTCTCCGCACGGCGCTCTGGACCGCCTTCGACCGTGGCATGCTTTTCCTTCGCCAGGTTGCGGGGGTCATCCTCCTGATCATTGTCGTTCTGTGGGCGCTGGCCACTTTTCCACAAATGGAAATCGGACAGCTCAGCGAGGAGCAGGTGCATCAGTTGCAAGCATTGGAAGCAGTCGGGGAGGCGGATGAAGCCGAAAACCTCTTTGCTGTTTGGCAATTGGAGCATTCCATGGCGGGGCGCTTGGGCCAGACGCTGCAACCGCTCTTTGCACCCTTGGGTTTCGACTGGCAGATAACGGTGGGCGTACTTGCATCCTTTGCCGCCCGCGAAGTGATTGCAGCCACTTTGGCGGTGTTGCAGGGCATGGGCGAGGAGGGCGGGGAGGATCTAAAGGGCGTCGCCGAGCGCCTGCGTGACGCGGTCGATCCGGCCGCCGGGCTGAGTTTGTTGGTCTTTTTCGTCCTCGCGATGCAATGCCTGCCGACCCAAGTCGTTACCCGCCGGGAAACCGGCTCATGGAAATGGGCCGTGCTGCAGTTCGCCTACATGACGGTTTTGGCGTATACGGCGGCATGGATAACCTATCAGGTTGGCATCCGATTTCTTTGATCCGCGGCATGCGTCCATGCGGCTAGCGGAATTACGGTGCGTTCGCTTTGCCGCCGCACCGCGCCGGAACCGGCTGAAGGCGGCGGTTCCTTTATGCGCTACGGCCGCTCCGGGCGACTCTCCCCCGGGTCGCTTCGGTTT
>SKLD01000256.1 GCA_007123395.1 Opitutales bacterium | reverse complement strand
CCATGTAGCGCGTGCAATACTGCTCCGTGCAGAGAAAGGAACCGCCCCGCGTGGATCGCTTGGGCGTGCCCGGCTCGGCAGGATCATAACTTGTCTCCGGGCCGCGCGGGTTGTCCGCGGGCGCCCCGTCTTTTGCCCGCATGCGGTAGGCGCGGGCGTGGTACCAGTCGGCGCACCACTCCCACACGTTTCCGGCCATACCGTAGATCCCGTATCTATTGGGCGGGTACGATTTCACCGGAGCAAGCCCCTCGTGCCCGTCCTCCGCCGTATTTTCCACGGGAAAGCGGCCCTGCCATGTATTCGCCCGCCACTCGCCGCCCGGCGTAAAGTCCGCGCCCCACGGATACGGCTTGCCCGTAAGGCCGCCGCGTGCGGCGAACTCCCACTCCGCCTCGGTCGGCAGGCGGCCACCCGCCCACTCCGCGTACGCGACGGCATCCTCCCACGCCACATGCACGACGGGATGGTCCTCCTTGCCCTCGACCGACGAATCCGGTCCGTAGGGACGCCGCCAAGACGCGCCCGGCACCCAGCGCCACCACTGGCGGTAGTCGCGCAAGCCCTCCACCTCCCGCGGATCGGAAAACACCAGCGACCCCGGCACGAGGTAATCCTGCGGCACACCCGGAAAATCCGCCGGGTCCGGGCGCCGCTCCGCCACCGTCACATACTCTGTCGCCTCGACAAACGCCGCGAACTGCGCGTTCGTCACGGGGGTCTCCCCCATCCAGAAGCCGTCCACCCGCACCCGGTGCACGGGCCGGGCGTCCTCCATCGCCTCCCGCCCACCCCGCGGCAGCCCCCGCGGGTCCGCAATGCCCATCGAAAATTCACCCCCCGGCACCCACACCATCCCCGGCGGCGCTTCGCCGGGCGGCCCCTCCGTATTCTCCACCGTCTCCGCGAACGCCGCGCGGAACTCCGCCAGCGCCTCCGCCCCGCCAAAAGCGGTGCCGCTCCCCGCGAGCATAGCCACGAGAAATGCGACCGTCTGCCGTCGTCCATGAATCATCAGTTTCTACGCTATCCGCCGCTTCCGCTCCGTCAACGCTGACACCGGACGCGCTCACAGGCATCCGGAGAAAAGGGTGCAATCACGAAGTTTGTCATAAAACGGCAAGAACCTCTGAACAAAGCGTTTTCCGACGTAGTTGGGCTGCTTCAGCGCCCAACCCGGGGCGGCGGGGACTTTCCGGATTGGCGGGGTGTGCGCGTCGTAGCTGAACCGTGCGGGTTCGCGCAGGATTTTTGCCGCCGCGAGAATTCCGCCGCTCTCCCCCGTTGCATTTTCCGCAGAACCCGCTTGTCTCGGAAACCATGGCATCGAACGCATCCACCGACCTCTACTTCCGCTGGCCCGAAGCGGAGTTCTCCATGGACCTCAACCTGCTCGCGCTGCCGGAGGGATACTTCGAGCGCACGCGCCCCGCGATGGACAAGGCCTTTGCCGCCATGAACGAGCTGGAAGGCGGTGCCATCGCCAACCCCGACGAGAAGCGCATGGTCGGGCACTACTGGCTGCGCGACAGCTCCCTCGCGCCGGATGAAGGCATCCGCGAAGAAATCGAGACGACCCGCCGGCTCGTGACGGAGTTCGCGAAAGACGTGCACCGCGGCAAAGTGGCGGGCGAAGGCGGTCCTTTCACCGACCTGCTCGTCATCGGCATCGGAGGCTCCGCCCTCGGACCGCAGTTCGTCGCGCAGGCCCTCGGCCGACCCGGCGAAGACCGCATGGCCGTCCACTTCTTCGACAACACCGACCCCGACGGCATGGACACGACGCTCGCGCACCTCCGCGGGCGATTCGACCGCACGCTCGTCGTCGTCATCTCCAAGAGCGGCGGCACGCCGGAGACCCGCAACGGCATGCTCGAAGCCCGCCACGCCTTCCTCGGCGAGGGCGTCGACTTCGCGCGCCACGCCTTGGCCGTCACGGGCGAAGGCAGCCAGCTCGACAAGGTCGCCGAATCCGAGGGCTGGCTCGTGCGCTTCCCGATGTTCGACTGGGTGGGCGGTCGCACGAGCGAGACTGCCGCCGTCGGGCTCCTGCCCGCCGCACTCCAGGGCATCGACACCGACGGCCTGCTCGCCGGCGCGGCGCGCATGGACGCCCTCACCCGCACGGCGCAAATCGAGCACAACCCCGCCGCCCTCCTCGCCCTCGCGTGGCACCATTGCACCGAAGGCAAAGGGGCGAAAGACATGGTCATCCTCCCCTACAAAGACCGCCTCGGCCTCCTCTCCAAATACCTCCAGCAACTTATCATGGAGTCGCTCGGCAAGGAGCGCGACCTCGACGGCAACATTGTCCACCAGGGCATCGCCGTCTACGGCAACAAGGGCTCGACCGACCAGCACGCCTACGTCCAGCAGCTCCGCGAGGGCGTGCCCAACTTCTTCGCCACCTTCATCGCCGTGCTCAAAGACCGCGAGGGTGCCTCCGTCGACGTCGAGGATGGCGTCACCAGCGGCGACTACCTGCACGCCTTCCTCCTCGGCACGCGCGCCGCCCTCGCCGAAAAGGACCGCCGCTCCCTCACCCTCACCATCGGCGAGGTCACGCCCGAGTCCGTCGGCATGCTCATCGCACTCTACGAGCGGGCCGTCGGCCTCTACGCCAGCCTCGTCAACATCAACGCCTACCACCAGCCGGGCGTCGAGGCGGGCAAAAAAGCAGCCGCCGCCTTCCTCGGCATGCAGGCCGACCTCCTCGCGCACCTGCGGGAACACGCCGACGACGCACGCACCGCCGTCGAACTCGCTTCCGCTCTCGGCCTCAAAGGCAAGGAGGGCACCGTGCACGCGCTCCTCGAGCACATCGCCGCCAATCCCTCCAAGGGTGTGCGCATGGACCGCGGCACCAACCGCGCGGAAGACACGTTCCGCCACGCCGGGACTTGAACCGGAGCGCGCGGGGCGTAAGGTTTTCCGCTGTCTCCTTTCATTATCCACCCGCCGCACGGCATAACCCCGCACCACCATGAAAGCCTGGGCCATCGGTGCCACCGTTCTCGCCCTCCTCGCCCTCGGCGGGGCGGCCTACCTCCAATTCTCCGCCGCCACCCGCATCAGCGGGCTGGAAAACGATGCCCGCAACCTTCAGGCACAGCTCGCCGAAGCCCGCGCCGAAGCCGAGGACAGCGAGGCACGGCGCGCGGAGGCGGAACGCCGCCTCGGCGAACTCGACCGCGAACTTGCCGCCTCCAAAGCCCGCGTCACCAACCTCTCCGCGCAGCTCCGCCAGTCGCAACTGGAGGCGCGCCGACTCGGCGAAACCGCCGCCGCCCTCGAGGCCGAAAAGGAGAGCGCCCGCGACCAAGCCGCCCGCCTGCGGCGCGAACTCCTCGATGCCCGCGCCCAACCCCCGCAACTCGCTGACGAAGAGCGCGAGGCCCTCGAACGCGAGATCGACGACCTCCGCGCCCAGCTCGCCGATGCCCGCCGCAGCCCCGCCGCAACGACCGGGAGCCTTGCCGCCGCGGCGACCCCCGTCGACATTCTCAGTGTCTCCGACCGCGGCGACGTCGTCGCCGTCAACCGGGGACGCCGCGACGGACTCGCCCCCGACCGCGTCGTCGTCCTGCACCGCGGCAACCACCCCCTCGCCCGACTGCGGCTCGCCGATGTTCGCGACGACTGGTCTATCGCCCACGTCCTCGAACGCGAAGCAGGACAAACGCTTGCCAAAGGCTCGGGCTATGCCCTAGTCGTCACCCCATGAAACGCATTTTCCTCATTCTCGGCACGGCCCTCCTCCTAGGCTCCGGCTTCGCTCTCAGCGGCTGCCGGACCATCGCCGACGAAGATCCCGACAAGCAGGAAATCCCGTGGAGCCAGCCCGCCCCGTGGGAAGGCACCGTGCCCGGTATGCCCGGCCACGGGCGGCGGTGACACCGCGCCGCTCAGTCCAGCGCAAACATGTGCAGGTTGAGGCAGGCGGAAAGGCGTTTGTGCACGCACACGCCGCGCGGGCTGCTTCCCTTGTCGTCGACGCGTGGTGAGAAGACACCAATGCCGTAGCGCCCCGGAACAATCCCGAGCATGCCCCCGGACACCCCGCTCTTGGCGGGAAAACCGACCTCGTAGGCCCACTGGCCGGCGTAGTTGTACATCCCGCAGGTCAGGGTGACGCTCAGCAGCTTGCGCAGCGTCTCCGGACAAAGAACGGGCTCGCCGCCGCCTGGCGGGTATCCGCCGTTGGCGAGCGTCATGCCGAGGCGCGCGAGATCGCGCGTGGTCACCTGCACGGCACAGTGCCGGAAATACAGCGCGAGTACGTCTTCGACGGGGTTTTCGAGGATGGAGAAATTTTTCAGCAGATGCGCGATGGCGCGGTTGCGCTCGCCCGTGCGCTGTTCGGACTCGAGGACCGCCTCGTCGATACTGACTTCGTCTTTGCCGAAGAGCCCGGCGAAAAACGCCAGGGTGCGGTCGGCGGCCTCCGCCCCGAACCGAGTCAGGAGCAAATCCGTCACGGCGATAGCTCCGGCGTTGACCATCGGATTGAAGGGCCGCTTGTGCCGGTCGAGCTTGATAATGGAATCGAAATCTTCGCCCGTCGGCTCCACCCCCACGTGCCGGATGATCGTCTCGTCGTCGAAATGTTCCAGCACGCAGGCGTAGCCAAGCACTTTGGAGATCGATTGCAGGGTAAAGGCGTGCCGCGTGTCGCCGCGGACGAGCGGCATGGTTTCGATGAGGGTGTCGGCGTAGACCTTTTCCATTGCCGGAAGCCGCAGGGCAAAAAACCGTTCGCCGTCCCAGAGCGTTTCGATGAGGAGCGTTTGCAGCCGCTCGGCTTCGGCGCGCCAGCGGCGGGCGTCGGCGGATTGCCCGAGGGTGGTGTGGATTTCGGCGAGTTCCCCGCACTGGAGAACGAGAAAGGCGGGCAGATCGGGGGTGAGAACGGGCACGCCCTTGAGAAAGAAGGTGCTGTTGTCCCAGCCGCTGTCGTTGCCGTGCAAATACAGGGGGAGGCCACCGTCTTCCCACAGCCGGTGGTTGAGCCACCAGCGCGTCCACGGTTCGAGCCAGGCAAGCGTTTCGCGGAGACGGTCCGGGGTGAAGAAGTCCGGACGCGCGGCGCGCATCCGCGAGACGGCCCAGCCGTGGATGGGCGGTTTGCAGAAGTTGAAGTGTTCGTGAATGTCGTTCTGGGCGTCGGGAAACGCGCCGTGTGCGTTTTGGCGGTCGGCCATGAGGCGCATCTGGTCCCATGCGAGTTCCGGGTCGCCCGTCATGAGCGCCATGGCGTTGAAGGCGTGGTCCCAGCTCCAGACATTGGACATGTGATTCTTGCTCATGAGCATGGCGGGACGGCGGAAGTGGCCGCACGGACGGACAAGGGCGGACCAGTTGACGTAAGCGGCGCGGATCCGGGCCGCTTCGAATTCCGGGGCGCAGGACGGCAGCCGTCCAAGGAAGTCGGCGAAGTCCGCCCGCACCTCTGCCTCGCACGCCTCGAAAGGGCGGGGCGTCCGCGGCGTCCACGTGCTCTCGAAGTAGTCGAGCGCCGCCGTCCACGTGCCGTCCGGACCGGGCGTGAAGCGGGCTGTCATGCGGTTGCTGTTTTCGCCCTGCCAGTCGGTCAGCGCCTCCAATCCGCCGGTCTCGGCCCGCAACAGCACCTTGCGCAAAGTGGCGCGTGCGTTGACCTCCCACGCGCCTTTACGAGCCGGATACATGGAGGCGCCCGGAGCCGTTTCAAACTCCAGTTCGAGCGAGCACCCCGCACCGCGCAGGCGCAGGGCGTCGGTTCCGTCGAAGACAATCTCGACTGTCCCGCCGCCGCCGCGCGCCCGCAAGGTGAGCACCGCCTCGTCCCAAGCACTCCCCGGTTCCGCGCCGTCGACGGTGAGCTTGGCGAGCCACGGCGAGAGAAAGCGGGCGCCGTGGCACTGCCGCAGGTAAAGCCCGCGTCGGCCCTCGTCGGGGCGCGTTGTCTCGTCAAACCGGCGAATGTTCAAATAGCTGCCCCGACGTGAAAAGGGCTCAAAGCGGAGGTCGGCGTGAGGGGAAATCATCATGGCATCAGCAACATGCGGGGCACGCGCTCGAAATGTCGATGGGGAAAGCGTCTCGGCGGCGCTCGCTGAAGCTTCACGCTACGGATGCGAACGACGTTCAGTAATGAGGGTTGCCGCAAAAAAAGTAACTATTTCCGGAACGGAAGATTCCGCGCCAAACTTTGAGAAATCAAAAATGTAGTCTTGACGAGAGCTTATTTCATTTTGAGAAAGACCCTCAATGTATAGAAAAAACAAATTGGGTCATCGATCAATCACCGTGCTGTGCCTGCCGTTTGTGTTTTGGGCGGGGGCATCGGCGTATGCCGCGGAGGGGGAGGACACCGTGGTGGAGTTGGAGGCGTTTGAAGTGCGTTCGTTTCCGCTTGCGCGGGCGGCGGAGGACCACGCCCAGCCGGCGGCGATTCTCGAGGGGAGGCGGCTGGACGACCGGGGGGCGTTGTCCTTGGGGGCCACGCTCGACGGGCTGCCGGGGGTTTCGGCGACGGGCTATTTTCCCGGCGCGAGCCGTCCCATCATCCGCGGGTTCAGCAACGACCGTATCCGCGTGTTGAGTGACGGAGTGGATACATTCGACGCGTCGGTGGGCAGTCTGGACCACGCTGTCGCGCTCGAGCCGATCGCGGCGGAGCGGGTCGAGATCGTGCGTGGACCGGCGACGCTGCTCTACGGGAGCAATGCCGTTGGCGGCGTGGTCAATGTGATCGACGCGCGTGTGCCGCGGCGCGTGCCGGCGGTGTCGGTGGAAGGCGCGTTCGGGTCGGACTATGCTTCGGCAGCGGACGGATGGACGGGGCGCTACGCGCTGCGCGGCCGCGCGGGGGACTCCTGGGCATGGCAGAGCGCGGGCCTCTTGCGGCGGCACGGCGATGTGTCGATTCCCGGCTACGGGGCGCGTGACGCCGACCTGCGGGAGCAGCAGGAGCGGGGCAGACTGCGGCAGAGCTTTGTGGAGACGGAGGACTTCACGGCGGGCGTGTCGCGGTTTTTTGGTTCAGGCTTCGGCGGGGCAGCTTATTCGCACTTTTCGAGCCGGTACGGCATCGGGCAGGAGATTGAGGAAGAGGTCGCGGGCATCAGCCCTGACGGAGAACTCATCATCGAGCGCGAGCTGGACGACCTCGTGATGATCGACCTTGAACGGTGGCGGGCGGACGCCCGCGCGGGCTTTCTGCTGGACGGCGGGCCGTTCGCGGAAGCGCGCGCGCGTTTCGGTTTCGGCGGATACGAACACGTTGAGTTGGAGGACGGCGAGCCGTCCACGTTTTTCCGCAATGACGCGTGGGAGGGTCGTCTGGAGCTGACGCAGCGCCCAACCGGAAACGTGGAAGGCGCGCTCGGGTTTCAAGCCTCGGGCAGCCAGTTTGAGGCGACGGGCGACGAGGCCTTTCTCCGTCCCACGGATACACGCCGGTACGCGCTCTTCGCGTTTGAGGAGGTGGACTTCGGGCGGGCGGTCCTGCAGTTCGGGGCGCGCGTGGAGCACCAGCGGATCCGGCCCGAGTTCTATGAACGCGATGTGATCGAGGGCCGGGAAGAAGTGCCTGGCGGGTATCGCCGGACGGGCGTAAGTGGATCGGCGGGTACGGTGGTCCGACTGCGCGACGGTCTGCGCCTCACGGTGGCGGCCAACTACACCGAGCGCCTCCCGAACGCGCAGGAGTTGTATGCCGACGGGCCGCATGTGGGCACCTTTGCCTATGAGATCAGCGACCATGTGGAGACGGGCGGCTTCCGCCGCGAGCGTGCCGCTGGCATTGACGCGGGACTGCGCGGGAGGACGCACCGGTTCCGTTGGGAGGCGGATGTCTTTTACGTCCGCTTCGGCGACTTCATCCAATTGCGGCGCACGGATGAGCTGGCCTTCGAGAATGAAGACGATTCGTTTACGCTCGTGCGGCGGGGGGAGGTCGACGAGGCGTTTCTCTACGCGCGGGCGGCGGCGGGCGAAGACACGGAGTTCTTGCCCGTCACCCGTTATGTCCTGAGCAACGCGGACTACTACGGATTTGAGTTTGAAGGAGTCATCGCCGTGATCGAGGACGCGGAGCGGCGCCTTGACTGGCGGTTCAGCGCTGACTACGTGCGCGCGCGGGAGCGCGAGACGGGAGAGCCGCTCGCCCGCATCCCGCCCCTGCGCCTGTCGACGGGGGCGGACTTTACGGTGGCGGCATGGGAATTCGGCGGCGAACTGCGCTATCACTTCCGCCAGAACCGCGTACCGGACCATGAGCAGACGGTGCCCGGATTCGCCATGCTCGATTTGCGCGCGCGCTGGACGCCGTGGAACGCGGCGGAGCGCGTCACGCTCACCGCCCGCCTCGAAAACGCCCTCAACCGCGAGGCGCGCGACGCCACCTCGTTCGTCCGCGAACTCGCCCCGCGGCCCGGACGTAATCTCATCCTCGGTGTCGAGGTCGCCTTTTGAGGACGACCGGGGAAAACCGGCTCAGGGGCCCGCAGTTCCCTTGGTCGCAGTACTTTCAGCGGAGCTTTTGCCCGCTGATAGGCGGGTAATTCTGGCTAATGGATGAGGGGTTGGATGGTCTCTGCGATCATTTGAAACATCTGCGGTGGAGAAAGGGAGGTGCCCATGGATTCTCCGGGGACGCGTTATCTCCTCAAACCGGCGAATGTTCAAATAGCTGCCCCGACGTGAAAAGGGCTCAAAGCGGAGGTCGGCGTGGGGGGGGGAATCATCATGGCATCGGCAACATGCGGGGTACGCGCTCGAAATGTCGATGGGGAGAGTGGCGCCGCGCGCCGCGTGGTTCTACACTGGTGTACAAAAGGACCTACCTCCGGTTTTGCGTTGCCGCCGATGCGCCGTTCGGGGAGGCCTCCTCTGCTTCGCAACGGGTCCCCGCGCTGTAGAAAAGCTAGAACCCGTCCGCGCGGGAAAGTATACGATGACGCAAATCTCCAGTCGGTCTGCGCCCCCGAAGGACGTCATGGGAGCCTTTCGGGCGATACTGGAAAACCTGCTCAACACGGCGCAACCTGCGGCCCGAATACACTTTCTCAGAGACATTTAATATTGTATGGGTCTCCGGAATGTGGCATGCAGTGATCCATCAAAACAGCTCCCATCTCGCGGCAAAATTTTCTTGAAGAAATATCTTGTGGTCTGTCTCCAGATGCTCCAAGGTTTTTCCAAGATGGGAGAAATCAGAATAAAACGTGAGGACGGGCCGGCGGTGTATCATGTGACCTCGCGGGTGATCCAGAAGCGTCGGTTGCTGTTGGAGGGTCAGCGTGAGGTGTGGGTGGCGGCGCTGCACCGTGCGGCGGAGTTCAGCGGGGTGGAGGTGATCACCTACTGTGTGCTGGAGACGCACTTTCACAT